>CBQWHS010000085.1:0-10219 GCA_967728665.1 uncultured Chryseosolibacter sp.
GTTAAGACGAATCAGACTGACAAGAATCAATCGGTCGTTTATCTGTACGCTTCGGACAAAGGGAAACAACATTCTTTCATCGAATCCGCGAAAGCGAAATCATATGATGTTTTAATTCTTGATGGAGTCCTTGACAGTCACTTCATTAATACACTCGAGCAAAAACTTGAAAAAATTCAACTTAAACGCGTTGATAGCGACACGGCCGATAAACTTATCGACAAAGACGAAAAGATTGAAAGCGTTTTAAGTAAGGATGATGAAGAAAAAGTTAAATCAGTTTTCGAAAACGCCATCAATAACAAAAACATGACAGTCGCAGTTGAGTCGATGTCCCCCGACGATCTGCCTGTTATTATTACCATGAGCGAATTCATGCGAAGAATGAAAGACATGGCGAAAACCGGTGGTGGAATGTATGGCTTTATGGGTGCAATGCCGGACAATTACAATGTTTCGATCAACGGAAACCATCCGGTGATTCAAAAAATTCTTACGGCTGAGTCCGATGAGAAAAAAGTCAAGCTCGCAAAACAGGCCTACGACCTGGCGTTGCTTTCTCAAAACATGTTAACAGGCGCGGACCTTACGAATTTTATTAAAAGAAGCGTTGAACTTGTTTCATAACTATATTTAAAACATTAACTATTTGCATAGAATGTTATACCCAGTCTTAAACCGGCTGGGTATAATTTTTTTTATTAATTTTCGTTTTGAGTGCTGTTTCACTTGATTTATGCTTGTCCGATTCCTGACTATTTCATTCCTCGTACTTTCGTTTTGTAAGGTTACTGCTCAGGAAAAAACTGATGAAGAACAAGAGCCCCAGGACGAGCGATTTACTATTGACACGCCGGTAATCCTGGATTTCGAGAAAGAAGAAAAAGAGGAGCCCGAGAAGAAAAAGAAAAAAGTAAAAAAGAGAGTTTATTACGGTGTGAAGACAAAAAAAGGCTTCACGCGAAAGGGCTTTGGCGACAAAGTCACTTATGAGCTATTTTTTTATTTAAAGAGACCAGAGTTGCCACAGACCTTTGTTCGCGATGTTTATTGGTTCAATTTCAAACGAAAGGAAATTGTTAAAACTGCTCCGACTTCTTTCGATCCAAAAATTGGTGTGTTGGTTCACGGTCCTTACAAGAAAACTCAAAACAATATAATTCTCGAAGAAGGGATTTTTTTCAAAGGAACAAAGCATGGCCGTTGGCTACGGTATAATCGCGACAGCGTGCTCACAGACAAAGAAAAATACTTTCGTGGATGGCCCAAGGAATCGCTGGTCAGTTATTACGATCCAAGCGAGAGAAAAAAAATGAAAGAGATCACGCCAATTGAATACGGCGAAAAAGAAGGATTCTATTACCGATTTTATGAAACCGGCCAGGTGGCGGTGATGGGCGAATACCATTGGGACCAGCGTGTTGGCGACTGGACAGAATATTATCCCAACAACAAACGAAAAAAAATTATTACATATCCTAAAGATGCTTTTGAAAAAGAGATCCGGCCGTTCATTAAAGTGGAATGGAACGACAAAGGCAAAGAAATCTATCGAAATAACAAAGTTCGGTAGTAGCTCGCGATCTGAGCGTTTCTGTTGTTAATTGATCGCGTCTTCAAAATGCATTATCTCCACTTCGGTTCCCAACTTCACGGACACAACATCGAACCGGATGTTTCCATGCCAATCGTTAGCAAAAATATATTCCTCGGCAGCTTCAAAAATTTTATTCGCTTTCGCGATGGTAACGGCTTCTTCCGGTTCACCATAGTTGGAGCTTGTTCGGGTTTTTACTTCAACGAATAAAAGCCAATCATCTTTTTGGACAATCAAATCAATCTCAGCTTTCTTAAATCTATAGTTTCTCTCAATGACTTCGTATCCGTGATCTTCCAGAAATTCCGCAGCCATATCTTCACCCTTGTTCCCTGTATTTATTTTATCGCTCATGCAAAAAATGGTACCTTTGAAATCCAATTTAAAAAGATATGTCAACCACCAAGAAGTATATTGAAGGATTCACACGACAACTTGCAGATGCGTTGAAAATTGGTCAGTCACTTGACCTGGTTCGGCCTGGAAGTGACATCCGAAACGTTGTGATTGCTGGGATGGGTGGCTCAGGAATTGGCGCGAACCTGGTGGAGTCGCTGACATTTGGAAGAATTCCTTTTCCCATAACCGTTTGCAAAAGCTATAACATCCCCCAGTTTGTTAGTCCACATACATTATTTGTGGCGTGTTCATACAGTGGAAACACAGAAGAAACGATTGCCGCGCTGAACAAGGCACTTTTGAAACGCGCCCAGTGTATCGTGATCGCATCAGGCGGTAAAATTTTGGATATCGCGCGAGAATACAATCTGTTTTATATTCAGTTGCCTTCCGGATCGGATAGCCCGCGAGCCATGCTTGGATACAATATGGTTGCATTGCTGTCGTTGCTGTATCATACAAACTTGATTGGAGCTGCATTTATCAAAGAGACAGAAAATGCCATCGAATTTTTGAACCGTGGCGAAAAAGGAATTCAATCGGAAGCCGAGCTCATCGCGAAAAAATTAAAAGGCAAGCTTCCTGTTATTTATTGCGACAATCGGCTTTATGCGATGGCGCTACGCTTCCAGCAGCAGCTAAACGAAAATGCAAAGCATATTGCACACGTGAACACCTTTCCGGAAATGAACCACAATGAATTGGTCGGCTGGCGTTTCCCGGAAAATTTAATGCCAATGCTGCAGGTGATTTATCTTTATTCCGACCATGACCATGAGCGGGTGGAAAAGCGCATGGAAATCTGCCGGGACATTTTTGAGAAAAAGTCCAATCCAATTATTGATGTGATTGGTGAAGGAGCTTCCTTGCTGGAGCAATACTATTATTTGATTCATCTCACAGACTGGATCTCTTATTACCTGGCAAAGGAAAATGGTGTGGAACCAGATCCTATCGAATCAATTTTGTATTTGAAATCAGAGCTTGATAAGGTAAAGTAGAACTTGTTTTAGCAAAGTTTCGTTGTACATTTAGTTAATAACCCGTTGTATGAAAGCACCAATGAATGGCCTGATAAAGAGAATCCTTAAGGATCACGAATTATCAAGAAAGCTGATGGAAGTTTTGCAGTCGGAAAAAAGAAATCCAGGTGATGTTGAGGGCAGAACCATTACTGTGGATGGCAAACGTTTTACTTTAACCCGCGCTTCTTATTTTAACAGACGCGATTTTTAATTGATGAATCTCGTTTTTGGTTCACTCTTCCTTTTCCTCCTTATCTCTCCGGGTCTCATTTTCAGATTTTCCTACTTACAAGGAACCTACAGCAAACTAACATTTAAAGTCTCGGCCTTTGAAGAATTTTTCTGGGCATTGATTCCGGCATTTTTCATCCAGGTAAGTGCAATGTTATTTGTGGAGAATCTACTGGACTACTCCGTAAGTGTCGACACGATCTACAAACTTATCACCGGTAACGGTGACATTGATTTTCAAATCATAAAGTTAAATCTCCTTCCGTTCTTCATTTACATTTTCACACTGATGGCATTCAGCGTTTTTTTGGGAATCGCTGTGCGGAGAATAGTGAGGTTTTATCATTTTGACCACCGGTTGAAATTTTTACGTTTGGGAAATGAGTGGTTCTATTTGTTTAGTGGCGAAATTCTTGATCCTACTGCCACCGTGGATCCATCAGCAGTTTTGTTGATCCAGGTTGACGTTGTTTTAAATTCCAGCGAAGGTGACATCATTTACAGCGGCATTCTTGAGGATTTTTATTTGTCGAAAGAAAACGGTTTGGACCGGATTTATCTTCGAAACGTCTACCGTAGAAATCTTAAAGATGATTTGGCACAAGACAAAGAAAATGTCGGCTATTTGAATCGCCACCTTGATGAACGCTATTATCAGATGCCCGGTGACATTTTTATCGTTTCATACGAGAAAGTCATCAACATGAATGTGTCGTACCTGATGTTGGACGAAGTTGTGATGAATACCGAGACCGATGAATCAGAACATTAACACCCAAACAAAATTTATCAACCTGGGTTTGATCGATTACCAAAAAGCATGGGACTATCAAACCGAGTTGTTCAACGCCTCGTTGGCAATTAAAGCTGCAAATCGGACCGAATCGAAAAATACGCCCACGGATAATTATTTGATTTTTTGTCAACATCCGCATGTTTTTACGTTAGGCAAAAGTGGTAATGAAAATAATTTGCTTGTCGCGAAAGAAAATCTTTCAACAATCAACGCTTCGTATTATCACATTAACCGTGGAGGCGATATTACGTATCATGGGCCTGGACAGATCGTTGGCTACCTGGTGATCGATCTGGAAAATTTTTTCACAGACATCCATAAGTATATGCGTCTGTTGGAAGAAGCCGTTATTCAGACATTGAAAAAATACGGTGTCAATGGTGGCAGAATTCCCGGATTAACGGGCGTGTGGATTGATTTTGAAAATGAAAAAACGGCACGGAAAATCTGCGCTCTCGGAGTTAAAACAAGCCGCTGGGTAACGATGCATGGTTTTGCTTTTAACGTAAACACGGACGTCAGTTACTTTGACTACATCGTACCCTGCGGGATTGATGACAAAGCCGTAACTTCCCTGCAAAAGGAAATTCAAAAAGAGTTAGACATGAAGGAAGTTGAAACGGTGCTGAAAGAAAATATTCGCCAACTTTTTGGTATGGAGTTCATATGATCAAGGACATTCAAATTCCCGAAGTAAAGAATGTAACGCTGGCTGTTACGCGAAAGAAATCACCGGGTGAAACTGACGAATGGAAAGTTTATTTGATAAACACGAATGAAAATCCATTGGAGAACACACTTGTTTCCAGTAAAGGCTATGGTGAGAGAGATGGGGAGCAACAAAAGACTTCCATACTCCGTCATTTTTTGGAGACCGTTATGCCAAACAGTTTTGTGCTGATAGAACCTATTGACTCAAACGTCTTCCATTTGACAAACGAGTATTGGGTAAGCTACTACATCGGCAACCAGATTTACGATAAACGCTTTGTGTTTGTGCCGGACTCGATACGCGAGGAAAACTTTTCCTTCATCAAGGAGTTGGAAATGGAAGGAGTCCTTCATTCCTGAAATTGTTGACATCCATTGACAACCTTAATCAATAAATTAACATCCTGAAGACATTTCATTTAGATTTTAATCCTACTTTTCATTTATGATTCAGGAATTGCGTGACATACTATTCATTGATATAGAAACCGTAGCCAGCACGGATGATTACAACACATTACCCGAGCGAATGAAATCGCAGTGGGCACGCAAGGCAAATTTTATTAAACGCGAACGCCAACAAACGGATGAAGATCTATTTCACGAACGCGCTGGGATTTATGCTGAATTCGGTAAGATCATTTGTGTTGCTGTGGGAAAATTGTTTGATCATGACTCCGGTGAACTGGGATTAAAAACAAAAGTCTACTCAGGACATGATGAAAAAGCATTGTTAAATGATTTTCGTTCCATGCTCGATAAAATGGATTCCTCAACGTTACGGTTTTGCGCGCATAACGGTAAAGAGTTTGATTATCCATATCTTTGCCGAAGATTTTTGATCAATGGAATTCCACTTCCGGCAACTTTGAATTTGGGTGGAAAGAAATCATGGGAGGTTCAGCATCTGGATACGCTTGAGCTTTGGAAGTTCGGAGACTATAAACATTATACTTCACTCGATTTGCTGGCATGTGTGTTTGACATTCCATCCAGCAAAAATAATATTGACGGAAGCCAGGTTAATGCAGTATATCACCAGGAGCAAGACTTGCCCCGGATTTGTGAATACTGTCGAGGCGATGTAATCGTACTGGCACAATTATTTTTAAAATTAAAAGGTTATCCTGTCATCAATGATGCGCAGATTATAACCGCATAACCTACCAAATGAGCAAAATGAAAAAAGAACAGCGCTCAAAAAGCAAAACAAAAAAAACCAAAGACCAGGTCGGTCGAATCAGTTCGCAAATTCTCACCATAATTGAAAATGAACGCGGCCGTGGCTTGTCACTAAAAACATTGATCCGAAAACTAGGCATCAAGAAAAAAGACGACCTGAAAAAAGCAGGTCATTTCATTGATGAATTGATGGATCGTGGCAAAATCAAACAACTCGAAAACGGAAATCTTGTAAGCTCTCAAAATTCTTTTGATGACGAATTTCAAGGCGTGGTTGATCACGTGAGTTCGAGATTCGCTTATATAAAAATCGGCCAGGACAAAGATATTTTTGTCAAGACACAAGACCTTGGTTCTGCAGTCGATGGAGACACCGTAAAAGTGGCAATTTATCCGACACGTCATGGCGAGCATCCGGAAGGAAAAGTCCTTGAAGTTGTAACACGAAACAGAAATCGTTTTGTTGGGAAAATTGAAGTATCCAAGAACTTTGCATTTGTTGTTGCGGATGCACGGAAGATCCATCAGGATTTTTTCATCTATCCTGAAAATATTAACGGAGCAAAGTCAGGTGATAAAGTTATTGTTGAAGTCACATCATGGGCCGACAATGACAAAAAACCCGAAGCGAAAGTTGTTGAAGTTTTAGGAAAAGCTGGTGAGAACGAAGCAGAGATCCATTCGATCATGGCTGAGTTCGATTTACCGTTTCGATTCCCTGCAACAGTGCAGGCCGAGTCCGAAAAGATTGGAGAAGGTATTACGAAAGAAGAAATCAAAAATCGACGGGATTTTCGAGACATTACAACGTTCACGATTGACCCGGCAGACGCAAAAGATTTTGATGATGCCTTGTCATTCCGCAGACTTGAAAATGGACATTATGAGATCGGTGTTCATATTGCCGATGTAACGTATTATGTGAAACCAAATACAGCTCTTGAAAGAGAGGCTTATGACCGTGCGACATCCGTGTATCTTGTGGATCGCACTATCCCTATGTTGCCGGAGCGATTGTCCAATGAGCTCTGCTCGCTCCGTCCGAATGAAGACAAGCTGACATTCGCAGCGGTTTTTGAAATAGACGAGAACGGTAAAGTCTACGATGAATGGTTTGGCCGCACGATCATTCACTCTGATAAAAGATTTACCTACGAAGAAGCACAAGAAGCCATCGAAACCGGTCTTGGAGCTTTTGTCGAAGAATTAATAATTCTGAACACCCTCGCAAAAAAATTACGTAAAGAAAGGTTTTCGAAAGGTGCTGTCAATTTCGAAACCACAGAAGTTAAGTTCAAGCTTGACGAAAAAGGAAAGCCTCTTGCGGTGATTCCGAAAGTTAGAAAGGATGCTCATAAGTTGATCGAGGAGTTTATGCTTCTCGCAAACAAACAGGTTGCTACCTTTGTTTACAATTACAAAAAAGGAAAAGACAAAAATACCTTTGTGTATCGAATCCATGATTTTCCTGATCCTGACAAAGTGAAAGATTTTGCATTGTTCGCAAAACAGTTTGGTCATAGGATGAATGTTGAAGAAACAAGCATTAGTCAATCGTTGAATAAATTAATGGAAGCGATCGAAGGCAAGCCCGAGCAAAACGTTTTGGAACAATTGGCAATTCGCACGATGGCCAAGGCGAAATATTCTACGGATCCAAAAGGCCACTTCGGTTTGGCATTCACACATTATTCACATTTTACTTCTCCAATCCGAAGATATCCTGACATGATGGTCCACCGATTATTGCAGCATTACCTGGATGATGGGAAACCCGTTAGTAAGACAGACTACGAAGAAAAATCTATTCACTCATCTGAACGTGAAAAACGTGCAGCTGATGCTGAGCGCGCCTCTATTAAATACAAGCAGGTCGAATTTATGACCTACGCAGAAAAGAAAATTTACCACGGATTAATTTCTGGAGTTACCGAGTGGGGGATTTACGTGGAGATCGTTGAGACGAAATGCGAAGGCATGATTCGCATGTCTGACATGAATGACGACTTCTATGAATTCGAAGAAAAGAAGTATCGGATTATTGGAAGAAGAACAAAGAAAGTATTTACACTTGGCGATAGAATTACCGTGAAAGTGAAAAAGACCGACATCGACAGGCGATTGATCGATTTGGTTTTCGCACCACACGTGACTACTGAGGACGATAATTAGCGCTCACCGAATTCCCAGACTTACTCCGAGAGAAATTTGCCCATTGATTTGCCCACTGTACACTAACAATAAATGTCCCCGCTAGAACAGTATCAGAAATGGATCGAACTTGAAATTCAGAAACAAAAGTTCGGTAAGCAGCCAGAATCTTTATATGAGCCGATTCGCTACCTGATGAGTTTGGGGGGAAAGCGCTTGCGTCCTTTTCTTACGATGCTTTCATATTCACTTTACAAAGATGACGCAAAATCCATTGTTCCTTTTGCAGTTGCTGTGGAAGCGTTTCACAATTTTACATTGATGCACGATGACATCATGGACAAGGCTCCGCTGAGACGAGGCGAAGCTACTGTTCATAAAAAATGGAACATCAATACTGCCATTCTCTCAGGTGATGTGATGTTGATAAAAGTTTACGACATGTTCCTTTTGCTTCAACCGGACAAACTAAAAAGTGTGCTTGAAATTTTCAATAAATGCGCTGCCCAAGTTTGTGAAGGTCAACAGTGGGACATGGAATTTGAAACGACCAACAATGTTTCGGAAGCCGACTACATTGAAATGATTAGATTGAAGACGGCAGTGTTGCTGGGATTCAGTCTTGAGTTGGGAGCATTATTAGCAGATGCATCCCCGGAAGACAGAAAAGCTTTACGCGAATTTGGAACGAACATCGGCATCGGCTTTCAATTGAAAGACGATCTGCTGGATGCTTACGCTGACCCAAAAAAATTCGGCAAGCAAGTTGGTGGCGACATCATCGCGAATAAAAAAACCTATTTGCACATTCAGGCATTAGACAAATCTTCTGGCAAAACAAAAGCAAAGTTGAATCAATGGATCGCGTCACCAAAATTCAACAAGCAAGAAAAGGTTAACGCAGTCAAATCAATTTACGATCAACTGGGTATTCCCAAATCGACTGAAAAGAAAATAAATCACTACTTCAAAAAGGGCTTTCAAAAACTCGAAGCTGTAAAATGCTCTCCGGACGCGAAGCAACTTTTAACGGATTTCACAAAAGCATTAATCGAAAGACAATCATAAGAGTTCAGCGCCGGCGTAAATTCAGTGGGCTAATTTCTATATTCTTCTTAACTTGATTGACCAGTTTCAATCAATCTTATGCTCACTCGTGAACAGATTTCCCAGTATCACCGGGACGGCTATCTCATCCTGAAAAGTTTTTTTTCGAAAAAAGAAATTGAGAAACTTTACAGCACCGCGTTGCAGGATGATGCAATGAAAAAAAATGCGTTGGATTTGAATGATCAGACCGGAAAAAAAACTCGTCTTTCTTTATGGTTCACACCGGGCAACGATGTCTTCGGGTATATGACGCGAAGTAAGCGGATCATCGAATCGATCAAGCCTTTGTTGGATAGCGATGCTCCCATTTGCCATTTTCATTCGAAGCTTATGCAGAAAGAACCGAAGGTAGGTGGTGCCTGGGAATGGCACCAGGATTATGGTTATTGGTACAAGAATCAATTTATGTTTCCAGATCAGCTCGTCAGTGTTATGGTAGCATTGACGGAGGCTAACAAACAAAACGGCTGTCTGCAAGTGATCAAAGGCTCACACAAGCTTGGAAGAGTCAATCATGGTTTTGCTGGCGAACAAGTTGGTGCCGATATGGTGATGGTAAACAATGTATTAAAGACAATGCCTTTGGTGTACTGCGAACTTGAACCAGGAGACGCCCTGATATTTCATAGCAATCTCCTCCATCGCTCTGAAGCAAATCTTTCTGACCGCCCGCGTTGGTCAATCATTTCATGCTACAATTCGCAATCAAACCTTGCTTACAACGAGACCTCCACAGCGTGGAAAGTCCCTGTCGAAATCGTTCCCGATGAAGCAATTCTTACGTGGAAGGCTGAGTCACTTTCGAAAGCGGATTTCTTGAAAAAGGAGAATGATCCCGCGTTGAAGGAGACTGGTTGGGAGACAAACTAGTAAATCGCTCGAGGACTCACAGCTATCGAATGATTTTCCTCAATCGGTTTTCATCCGACAGGTTATCCTTCTATCTTACTGGCTTAAACTACTCCTATGAAGCCAATAGTTTTTACAAAGCTCTCGCTCATGATGCTCCTGGAATAT
>CBQWHS010000086.1:0-10096 GCA_967728665.1 uncultured Chryseosolibacter sp.
AAAATCCGGCCAAGCGGCAATACGCGACAATGGTCAAATTTCGATGAAGAGATTTATACTGTGGAAAGATCAGCTTCAATCGAGACTGGTATAACTACGCCGTAGCCAGAATTTGTATCTTTGGAAAAGACAACATGATCAAATATCTTAAGAAGATCAATTTTCCAGATCTCGGATATCCTACTGTCGTATGATGTACAGCGGGGAATAATTTGCCTTTATTGCTTACACAAGTGCTCATTTATGAGCACACATCTTTCAGTACGGTTCATTATGCCATCAACCAGTTATTACCAAAAAGATAAAGCTTTTATTACTGATCATTTTGCAACGTTAGTTCCATAGATGTGTTCTATATAAGGGGCTTGCTCAATATGCGAGCGAACAAACAATATGAAAAAGAAGATAATGATGTGTGCGTTGCTTTTGCCTGTAATGTTCTTGTTTATTGGTCCTTGTGCTTCTGCTCAGGATTCAATGCCAAGAAGTGATGAAGACAATGCGCGAATCGACAGCCTGGCTAATGTGTATAATCAGCAGGAGACAGCTAAGGCCGATCAAAGGAAAAACACAGAAGACCTTTCGGATCTAAAATCAGAAAAGAAAGAGACCAAAGCAAAGGCCAAGGAGGCACAGCGAGTGGAGCGCGAGGCGAATGATGCGGCCAGAGAATCAAAAATTGCATATCGCCAAGAGAAAAAAGCACAGAGGGCGCGGAAGCAAGCTGACAAACAGTCGAAGAAGGCTGCGCGCGCAAGAACTAAATCCGACAAAAATTAAGTACTCAAATTATGGAAGCATTTCACATAGATAATATAACTGGACAAAATAATTCCGGCTCAAGACCCAATGATCCGTTGAAACAACTTGCAGTGTCGTCACTGATTGGCGATGATATCTTTAACCCTGCAGGAGAAACGTTAGGGAAGATCAAGGACATCATGATTGACATTATTGAAGCAAAAATTGCTTATGTAGTGATAGAGTCTGGTGGATTTCTTGGGATGAATCACAAGTATTTTGCAGTACCAATGCAAGCCCTAGCAATTGCTAAAGAGCATAAGAACGCATTCATTCTAAATGAAACCAAGGATTCTCTTAAAAGATATCCAGGATTTGACAAGGACCACTGGCCAAATACCAACGCGCATGTTGCCAATGCAGCAGGTTAAAATGAAGAGGGTCTTATGCATGGCGGTGCGGGAAAATAAACGATACGAACAACTTACGGATCTCCGAAAGCAAATTTTGATTTTGAATACTTATTAATTACGCACTATGACCCGGCTTCCTTTATACTTCAACTGTCACTTCATAAAGTCATTAGACGCTGCAGTGATATATAAATACAAGATAGACGCGAGTGACGTTCACGCACACCCCTATCAGCTATTTAAACGCCAGATTGACGGATGGCAAAATCTGTCAATCTATGCGTCCATCAGCGATGCAGTGATCACTCTATTGAAGGAGCTTTTCTCGGTTGAACTGGCTGATGAAGTAAATCATGGACAGGCTAGCATTAACCCTGGTGAAATACTGGATAAAATTAATCAAGGTGAAAGAATAATATCTATCTCGGGCGAAGACAATAGGATGTTCAAAATGGAGTTCGATGTTAAGTTCGAGGATCTTGTAGAAAGGACAGATTCAAATAAGTTACCGCATGATTAAATCTTATGAACATTTTCAATACAGGTTGAATAACAAGTCACTGTAGATGCAATGCGGGAAAAACATTTATGATTTACGGACAACTACAATACTATAATGATGAGCTAAAGCTCTGGTTTCAAATAATCGACTTTCATAAAAAAGAACTAGAGCAGTTGTTGATCCACTTCAATATGTTGTTAAGCTTCCCGGCGGTATCCTTGCAGGATGCCAAAACCGCAAATTCTTTAATGGATCAACTGATGGTACAGGACCAACGGTTCGACCATATGCGTAGCCATCTTAACCATCAAACTCAACAGCTGAAGAACTGGATTATAGTTACTGATGAACTGGAGTCTCTGGCAATTATGCGGCAGGAAAGTTGTCGCAGCAAAATGAAAACTTACGAGCTAGCTTTTATCAAGTCGAAATATGATTCTACGTTTTTTCTAGGAGGTTTTTTTCAACCTAGTCCAGTGGTTGCTCCGGTAGAATAGTCTTTGAAGCATTGCGCGGTTTCGCGTGGTCTAGTGCGAGTATAGCTAGATACGCTTAAAGTTTTTTCAGCATCCAGATAAATTGTTGACGCGTCATTTGGAGCTTATCGGACAGGTTCATGATTGCATCAGAATCCTTCTCATTGATGTTTACATCATTGTCGGTCAATAGTGGAAATTTCAGTTTGAGTCGATTTTTCAAGTCGGGCCAATTTCCATTTATATGTTGCTGATATCTCATGATGTTTGTTCACTAAAATGATTTAAGCGCTGGCGGACTCTCATAATGCTCATGTATAACAAATACATGCTAAATATTGGCCACCCAATGTGTTTACTTTATTAGTGGCTGGTCTCCTTCCGTACTCAACCTTGATTAACGGTTTGCGATCACCACGGCTGTCAAATCCAATAAGGCCGGGTAATGAATAGCTTTCGTACAACACACCTACACAATCATGCCCCCCGATGCCCACCGAACTGAATTGGTTAAGAAAAAAACCGAAATCTTAGTCTATAGGCAGCAGCGGATAAAACATAAGTTAAGTTGTAATTCCCCCCTACATCTTTCGGGGCACCGTTATTGTGCAAGTGATGTTATAAGCAAAGGTATCTTGACTGCCGGCCGCAGTCTACTTCACATAATGCTTTGAGTGCGTTCAGAAATTCCTTTACCTTAAATACGCAGCCCTCACGTCGCTACTCTTAGTCTTACTTTGTGTCGCCCAAGCGGCAAGCATTTAACTTTAAACACTACTAATATGAATAGGATTAAAAATCCAGACGAATTATGGACAATGCAGAAAGCAAAATTACAATTGCGATTTCCGCACCTTCATGCGGAGGACTTTCAATATGACTATGGAAAAAAAGATGTAATGCTTGAACAGCTTCAGGCAAAGCTTGGCAAATCGAGGGAAGAATTGAACTTGTTGCTCCTAGCGCTTTAGTTAACACTAATGTTCCCATCATGAGCAAATAGTTGCCCATGATGGGAACACCTAAAATGTTTCCAGTAAGTCATATTGTGTGGTTTGGATAAATTGTTTGAAGGAACAAAGAAGCTTTCATCTTTTAAATGCGAACTTAATTTGCTCACGATGTAACGATAACTAATTTCTATTTGTTGTATATGCAATTAGCACCTACTTCAAGAGCGCAAAGAAAAATTTTGCAATCCTGATTATACAAGCGAAATCTCAGTATGCAATTGAACTTACGGGATAACGCAAGTCAAAATATTTTAATGAAAATCAAAAGTTATGAATCAATTTATCAAAAATCTTATTAGCGAATTAAAGTTGTTGTCATCTTTCAATTCAAGAGAAAAACAACTGGTGTTAATACACACTTCAGAAAGGTTTGATGTTGTGTTACGAGTTCCTGCATATACTCGAATCACATTTCCAAACGGACCATTTCATTTCTGATTATGGATTTGTTTACGCAGCACGCCATCGAAGACTCGGATAGTTTTGATGAAAATCTCTATCCGAGTGTGACAAAAGAAATCAACGACCTGCAGCAAAGTCTTTTGGGATTCAAAAGTGTTCACAAAGTACCGATCGTTATATCATTATTAAAAGACCATAGCATTAAAAGTAATTGGCTTAATGAAAACAGACAATTGGCCGGACGCCTAACCTCCGGTACTTTGCAAACTTCTCATTTGGAATCGCTTTTTAGTTCTTGCAAGGGAAAGGCGAAGTTCATGAAAGAATTGGAAGCATATATTTTCAGCAAACTCGTGTGAGGCACGGGGATTATGCTTGAAGTAATAGTTTTTATTTGAGGAGGTGAAAAATGGACAAAAGACGGCATATGGATTCAATAAGCCTTGTGCTTAAAAATCTCAAAAGAAAAGATCAAGATGTAGAGTTCTTCATTCTTGAGAAAGGGCAGCTGACCTTGAATGGAAAAACCTACAGGCAGCAGGACGTAGAAATATTGCGCACATATCGGTTCGAGGGAGAATCTGACCCGGGAGATGAAGCTATCATCTACGTAGTAAAGGCTAACGACGGCAGTATGGGTTATTGCATAGATGGCTACGGCATGTACAGTGCTCACACAAATGATTTGTACCGTGACTTCATACAGCATGCCGCTATTTCTAATCTGAAATGACGAGTGCAATGTGCCAAGCGACCCGGCTTAAAAGAATTATAAATCGGTTAATGTACAGTACTGGCAAAAATCAATTTGCTTGGTTCAAGCCTGCTTCAAAAACAAAGTCAATTTGCGTTGAACATTCAAATGCTGAAATCTGTATTCAAAGCAAGTCCCGAAACCTATTGTATCCAATCAATTTATTAGTGTGAAGGATAAACTCCGAAGCATGCTTTCAAAAGAAGATTGCCTTCAGGAGATTGATCTAAACTCTGTTAATTATACTTTAAAACCTGAATATCATCGAAATACACTGTTCCGTTACTTGTTCCATCCATAATTAGAAAAATATCCAATAGGTCACATTTGTTTGGAAAGTAGTTTACCTTGATGGAGTATTCTTTGAAGTCATTGGTGCCGATTGTCGGATTATCTGTTTGGGAGGTGTAAAAGAAAATAGGATAACTTTTCTCGTTAACATTTGCCCGAAAAGCAAAGTAGGCACCCCCACCACTCAAATTTGAAGCTTTTGTCTTTACCTTCAATACTAAATCTGTTCCTTCTTCTATATTGGTAGGTTTCCATGAGTAAACCCAATAAGAATATCCAGAACTTGTCCCGTTGGATTTTATACTTAAGCTGAGGGGTGGGGATGAAAAATCTCCTGAAACACTAGCTGTGTGGTTGGCACTACCTGATACAAAATGTTGCCACAAATTATTGGTGTCGATTGGATCTCGAAAGATACTTGTTTCGTTTGTCTTGATGAATGCCCAGTCTGGTAATTGCCCGACCACTTCAAACAGTTCATCCAGATAATACTTTCTTTTGCCAGGTGTATATTCATTGTATAAATAAATTAGATTCTCACACATTATGCTGACATAGTCGCCAGTGGGAAGTTTACTATTATCATTTGACCTTTCTAATATGGCTTGACCAAGTTGATGAAAGACAAGAATTTCTTTCGGTATGTCTGGTAAATCATTCCAACAGGTTTTGTCGATACTTATTTTCGGTGGATTGACCCACCCGGATCCGCAACTATTTTGAGTTTCCAACTTTGCAACCAAGTTGTCTAATGAAATTATTTTCCCTCTTAATTTTGCCTCATCTACAAATCGATTGATATAAGGAACAAGCTCAGCGTCTATTACGGGTGCCTTTTTGGTTTCTTCCTGGTTGCATGAAAAAGTAAGAACAAAAATGGCTATCAGGATAAATGAGAGACGGATTAATTGAATTGATTTCATACTCGTTGTCTTTGGTATACTCTACAAGACGATTCAATCATCCAAACATTACAGAGGATATTTTAATCATTTGAAAATTTAGTCGATCGTTAGAAAGAGTTTAATGGGGATTCTTTTGGCGGCCTGTAATCAAGAGGGAGCTTGGGAATCATTTTATTATGTGACGTGCCGCCATGTAATGTAACTTCGGTTACGTTGGTTGAGATATAACCATTTGTGGTAAATAGAATTCTTTCGTTAGGGATATGTAGTTTGAAAATTCTTGTAGTAGTTGAGGTCGGTAATGAATAGTGTACTTCAATCCACTCAGGTAGGTCAACGGTTGTACCTTCTGCGCTCTTAGTATAGACCAAGTTGGCAGGAAATATTTCTTCACGCTCTTTTTCTAAAAGGTGTTTTTTAGGATTTAAGGAAGCAGAAGAAATGTCTTTGTAAATAGAAAATCCTTCTTCAATTGAGCGGCCATAGAGCAATGACTTTGAAAAATGTAAAAGAGAGCCTTCATACTCCTCCAATCACATTACCTCCTTACGTTGGTTCTTAGAGAGGGAATCTATATTTTCATAATAGCAAGAGGCCTTTGGTGGCAAAGGAACTTTATTCGCTAGACGATCAAGGGAGTGATCCTTTTCAAGAAAAATGTTTATCCTGTAACCTAGCTTATTGTCTATTATTTCAAGAGGGAAATATGAATCATAATAGCTATTATTCTCTTCATCAATTCGAATAGTAACCAGTTGTTCATTGAGAATATTTTGAGAGGAATGTAAATATTTTTTGAATTTCGAAATTTCGGATTCCCGAAGGAGGACCTTGTTGCTATTAGAGAGCTGATGAAATTGCTCCGTAATATTTAGATAATGAAAGGGTTTATGTGAAAGGGCGAATGTATTAATCTGGCGCTGAACAGAATCAGCTATTAAGTTGTAGTGCTCGATGGTATAATTGAATTTCGAGATCACCACATCATTCACCCCCAGCCCAATTTCCTGAAGTTTAAATTTACCATCCCCATTTGTCTTGGTATGGCTGGTGGAAAAATTAATAAAAACATCTGCCCCCGATATAGGTTTTTTAGTAGTGGAGTCTATCACGATCCCTTCAATAAACCCTAATTTATTCAGATGGTAAGCGTAAATTTTCTTTCGCGATTCTTCCGGATCATAGTCGGAGGGTAGTTTATCTGCTATTCTATGGGCGTTTATAAATCCTTTCCGAATATAATCGTGTGGTAAAATCGTTGCCCCACTCCTATCGACTTTCAACGTGGCACTATTGACTTCAATAATAGAAGTAGCGTAGGTAGCTCCTTTAACGGTTTGCTGGTTTTGACTGAGCATTTTCTTTTCATAGGTTATTAAATATTTTCCTTTTTCGAAGACTACAGCCAGATCCTCTTTAGGATCAAGCGCAACAGGTTCATCATTAAAGGGGATGGTATAGTTGGAAGTTGCTACCAGATTTCCGTCGTAAATATTTAATACAGGATTTTCGTTCTGTTTATAAATGCTAAATCCCTCCGGCCAGCTTCGGTGATCTAAAATCGATCGGAATAAATGCATCTCCGATCCGGAATACGAATCTAGTCGATTTAACTCCCAGCGTAATTGTTCAGCATCATTAGTAGATTGAAGTGGTTCAAAACGAGAATTGGATTCCAAATAATAGTTTTCATTGTCAACCACGAATTTTTTTAATGTGAGGTAAATTTTATATCCCAATGCGCGGTTTTCAATTTCAATAGGTTCAGCAGCCTCTGCCAATAATGCATCATCAGTTTTAGTTAGGTTGACAGCCTCCGAATTAATAATGGAACAAAGCCGGCTATTCGTGGTAGTGCCGAATAACTCACGCTTAAAGAGATCGAAGTTTTTTTGCCATGCCTTGTCGCGCTTGGGTGTGATGATCACACTCTCCAGTTCTTTAGCCACTGGCAAAAGCTTAACGGCAAATTGCAGATGCTTATCAGGTTTGAGCGTGAGCGGGTAGATCATTGTTTTGTAACCCACGTACGAAAAAATGAATTCATATTTACCAACGGGTATATTTTTCAATAAAAATGTACCATTTTCATCTGTAGCGGTTCCAAAAGTAGTGTGGTTGAGATAAACGCTGGCATGCGGAAGAGGTAACCGTGTCAATGAGTCCGTAATGGTACCTTTGATGTCGATTAGAATAATTTCACCGTGGGCATCCGTGAAAAAATTTCTGTTTTTACGGAGCACGATCTGGTTGCCCAGCAATCGAAATTCTAAATCAGCTTGCCTGGAAATTTCAATTATCAGCTCATTTAATGGTATTAGTTTAGCAGGAATAATTATTAGGTTGGTGGTAGCGATATTTTCTTTGACATACGAAAATTGAACGCGATGGTGTTGACTTAAATAGGTCAACACTTCCTCTAATGACCATGTACCCTTGGGTAATTCTACCGTAGTTGTTAATTTTTGAGAAAGCGTTTGAATGGAGATCGCGCAAAGAAATAATACCAAGAGAATTGGTCTGATTCGTTTGGCGTCCGTTTTGGCTGGTAATGGAGATGCAACTATAGATTTTCTTTCCACCTCGAGAAAAACATATTAGTTAAGTTCAGTTGAAGATTTTGTATGGTCTTAATTTCTGAAGTTTAAATCACCTGCAACTTGGGCCATTGATAAGACACACATCATTTACTAATTCATATTTCAAGTTCATGCTATAGGAAACAGCTCCCAAAATCTCCTTAAGTTTTGGGTTTTTGAATTTTCCATTAAAGTGACATTCTAAGAGATCTTTATTGCCGACTTCTATTTTAATATTGAAATATCTTTCAATGTCAGTGAATACATCTTTCACGAGTGCGTTTTCAAACACCAGTGTTTTATCTTTCCACGCCAACGTGTTGGCGTTTTTAATTGCAACTCTTTTGAGTTCTCTGGTATTCTTAAGATAGATCGATTGATCGTTATGCTTTAATTCCATTTTAGTCTCCGCGCCAAACAAAACTTTCCCGGAATAAACGGATAGTTCAACCTTATCTTCTTTAAGATAACTCCTTAAATTAAAAGCTGTGCCGACCACTTTGGTAGTCGTTTGCGAGGCATGAACAATAAATGGTCGGCTTGGGTTTTCGGCCACTTCAAAGTACGCTTCGCCCTCTAAAAATACTTCGCGGGTAGCCATGTCAAAAACAGAAGGGTACTCAAGCGTGCTATGACGGCCAAGCCAAACGTGCGTACTATCCGGTAGTATAGCGTTATCAAGGGTACTTGATTGAGTAGCTAATTTGGTCATTGACACACGAAAGTAGTTTACATAGATATACCCAAACCCAGCCGATATAATTAGTATGGCCGCCAATCTGTAAAACATTTGAACGGAAATATATTTATCATACTTCAGGGCTTTCTTTTCTTCTAAATCAAGATTGGGTAATTTATGAGATACTTCTTTTGCAATAGTTTGATAGAAAAGGAATTGAGCTTTTTCAGATTGATAGGAACTGGTTTGGTCATTTTCCATATGACGTTTAATTTCCCGGTCTTCATCCAATGAAGTTTCACCGAGATAATATTTTTCTAGTAATTCCTTTATCTCCTGGTTACTCATGGTTATAATACTGTTGATAAATTTCGTTAATATTTTTTCTTGCCCGGGAAAGGGTAACCCTAACGTGATTAACGCTCATTTCGGTAACGGTTGAAATCTCATCTAAACTTAACTCTTCAATATTCCTTAAATGAATGACTAGTTGTTGTTGCTCGGGCAGCGCTGAAATGATTTTTTGTACAACGGCAATCAGATTGCCAGCTTCCGCTTGTTCATGTGGGTTCGATTGATCTGATCGCAAATTCATTTTCTCAATTTCTCCTATAACCCGCTTTCTCCCTTTAATTTTATCGAGGCATAAATTTTTGGTCATCTTTAATGTAAAGGCCCTTATGCTTTCCAATTCATCTAACATGTTTTTCTTTGACCACAACCGGTAGAATATCTCTTGTACCACATCCTCTGCTTCTTCGCGGTTGCGTAACATTGCGTACGCCAACCGATATAGGCAATTCTGCAACGGAAGAACCAACTCCTTAAAATATTTAGAATGCATTCTATTGATGAAGACGATTAAAGCCCAAAAAGATTACAACTTAGTCAACAAGGATTTTGATTTGTTGAAGCGAGAACGAGCCAAATATCCAAGCCTACGAGTTATTTGATGCGCCTTAACGTTGCTTTCGAATAAAGCTCAAAACCTTTCCCTGGCTCGGCCATTTCAAATGTTTCGGTGAATTCATTCGCGTTAATTATTTGATAAGTCTCTTTTGCGCGAAATCCCGCTGGAATGTTCTCAATACTTTCAGAAATAAAAACTATTGTCTTTTTGTCTGGAGAAATAGACTCGATTTTATATTGATTGACGAAACCTTCGCTATGGAATTGTCTAAGAACAAAAGTCTTCCTGCTTTTATCGTAGCTTATAAAACCCCGATCTTTATGTACTTCACCTTTGGGATTTTCTTGCGATGGCGGATAGGTTGATTTGTTTTTTACCTCAATGAATTTCTTGTCCAAAACAACTTCGTAGCTCCGCTCGTATTTGCCTTT
>CBQWHS010000087.1:0-10078 GCA_967728665.1 uncultured Chryseosolibacter sp.
CACCGATGTACAGAATTGTGTAATTGCTTGAAGCCTTGCAATAAAATATATCTTTTACGCTTATAAACACAAGGCCGTCCGCTGACGGCAGCGCGATTTTTGAGTTGTCGATGCCTGCCCCTTGAAGTGTGTCTTGAAGAATTCTTAAACGACCTGAAATTTTCCCTAACCTTTTCTCTTCGACCTTCTTCACCGCAGCCTTCAATTCTTCAATGTCAATTGGTTTAAGAAGATAGTCGATAGCTGAAAACTTGAATGCTTTGATTGCAAATTCTGAATACGCCGTAACAAAAATTATTTCGAAGTCTATATTGGCAATTTTGCCGAGAAGATCAAATCCGGTTTCATTGTTCATCTGAATATCCAGGAAAACGATATCCGGTTTTTCATTTTTTATCGCGATGAGCGCTTCGTCAACATTTTTGCACAATGAAACGATAGCAAGATTGGGAACGAATTCTTCCGCAAGAATCTTCAAATTTTTGAGAGATTTCGGCTCATCATCAACGATGATAGCTCTAAGCATAACTATAGGTATTTAAAGTATCGTCCTCAATAATTAAATCTCAATGAAGCTGAAGCCATATTCTAACCAGTGTACCCGCGGGCTTCTGATCCTCTGAATACAAGTCTTTGGTTTCTATCGTTAATTGAGAATTTTTATTGATCATTTTCAATCGTTCTTCGGCCAGAGAAATTCCAAGCGACTTATGCCGTTTCTGACTAACGCGTTGAAGCTTTTTAGCAGCTTCTCTTCCAATGCCATTGTCTTCTATTTCAAAAATTATGTAATCATCATTATGAGGGTAAATTGAGATTTTTAGAATGCCATTTTCTTCCAGGTTAGATAATCCATGCACAATCGCATTTTCTACAAATGGCTGAATCAGCAATGACGGAACTTCCATTGTCATGTCGATCTCCGGATCAATCTGGAAATGAACTTTGAATTTTTCTTCAAAGCGTACTTCTTCCAGGTCCATATAATGTTTGAGCAACTCAAGCTCGTCTGACAGAAGAATTTTATTTTGTGCAGAGCTTACCAAAATTCCGCGAATCAATTTTGAAAACGTGGATAAATATTGAATGGCCTGGTGCCTTTCATTATTGCTGATAAAGTATTGGATTGAATTCAAGGCGTTAAAAATAAAATGCGGATTCATAGCAGACCGCAGAGACATCAGTTTAAGCTCCCCAATTCGCTTTTCAGCTTCAGCAAGCTGCTCCAGATTTTTTACTACGTCCTTTTCACGCTGGATGCGATCGCTGACATCCATTGCAAAAACAGTGAGACCCACAACTTTTCCTTGATCCCATATGGGGTTCATCGAACTTTCGAAATGATGCCCAGACTGCTCGTAAAAAGAAGTGATGTGCTCTCCTGCCAACACTCTTTTATATAACGCATTCCTAAATTCAACCAGCTCGCGGCCGATCTGTTCATCTACCTGACTTATCGGCTCACCAAGGCCAACCGTTTTACCGTAATATTTTAATGAAAAGGCTTTGTTCGCTTCATTCGATACAAGCATATTGTATTTATCATCGATCGACCATATTCGCATTTTTGTATTGTTGATAATGGCCATAAGATTTGCTTCACTATAACGAAGCTTCTCCTCGGCATTTTTGCGATCGGTTATGTCCTTAGTGATGTATAGAACGTGAGGTTCACCCGAAACCTCTATTAGTGTGGTGCTTACCAACACGAATACTTCTTTTCCTGACTTGCTTCTTAGACGAGCTTCATAGGGAGCAACAGGGCCTTTCGAAAAATCCGCTTCAATTCGGTCGCTAGGAACAAACCAAATGTCGAGTTGTTCAGTGATCTTACCGACCAAATCTTCCCGATGAAAACCCAGTGACGGAAAGACACTATCGTTCATTTCTACGATAAGGCCATCGCGTTGTCTGATAATCGCCATCATATCCGGACTTGAGTGGAAAACTGTCTGAAATTTTTTCTCTGCCTGCATTCTTGCTGTGGTGTCCTTCACCGATGTTAGAATATAAAATTCATTTGAAACCTGTATTTGGACGGAACTCACTAACACATAAATCTCATGTCCGTCTTTTTTCCGAAGTTTTGTTTCGTAGGAAACTTTTTTGTTTTGCCAATAGAGTTTATAATGCTCTTCGCGCTCTTCGGCGTTCACCCATAAGTTCAAGGCGATTGCATCTTTGCCAATCACTTCTTCTCTCGTGTAGCCAAAGGTCTCTGTGATTTTTTCATTCACATCAACAATAACAGAATCAGATTCTCTCGCGAAAATCATGAGGTTGGGATTCAGATTGAAGGCCGCATTAAATTTTTCTTCGGCTTTCTTGCGGGAAGTAATATCTTTTACGAGGGAAAGACGGTGGTTTTCGTTACCTATTTTAACGCGAACAGAATTAAGCATGATGTATAACTGCTCGCCATTCTTCTTCTGCCAGTTCGCCTCCGTGGTTGCCTTGCCGGTTTTGGAGTATTCAATGAAAAAATCTTTCAGCTGGTCTCGGTCAACCCAAAGGTCCAGTTCGCTAGCCGTTTTGCCTATCATTTCACTTTCTGTATAACCGGAAACGATAAGCGCTTTGTCATTGACATCGACAATGACTCCATCCGATTCACGCGCCAAAGACATAAAGTCTGGCGTTGATTTAAAAAGTGTGAAAAACTTTTCTTCGCTTGCTCTTAAGCTGTCTTCATTTTCTTTAAAACTAGTGATGTCATGAACAACTCCGGTTATCTGCGTCATCGATTCCTTGTGATGGAACGGATACGCCATCAATCGAAACCACCGCTTGAATCCCATGGCGGTCATATACTGGAAAGTAATGTCCAGCGGAATTCCCTCTGTTCTTACTCTCTCAAGACCATTGTGAACTAAAATCCCATATTCCATTCCATAGAGTGTCTCAAAGAAATTGGGATAGTTGAATTCAAAGCTTCTGTCTATTCCGTGAATAGCATAAAATTCATTAGAGCAGGAAAATTTTTCTTGCTTGAGATCGAGCTGCCAGCTTCCTGTCTTCGTTATTTGCTGCGCTTTATTGAACATGAACTCGGCACGCGACAACCCTTCAAGGTTCTGCTGCATTTCCCTATTCAGCAACATCAAAGAATTCTTTTTTTCCTTCAGCTCAGCCTGCGTCCTTTGGAGTTCCTGATTAATGCGTTTCTGATTTTCAAGCGCGTTCTTTAATTCCCATTCTCGCTCATAAAGTTCAGTAAGATCTTTCCAGGCTCCCATGCAGCGAAGTGCTTCACCGTTCACATCGCGTTCAATTTTCATTTTATCGAGAATGAAATAGATCTTGTCTTGTCCATTCAATCGATACTCTTGCTCAAATGTTGTCCTTGATTTGTCTTTGATCGCGTTCAGAAAATTATTGAAAACGTCTTCGCGATCTTCTTCATGTATCGCTTGCTTCCAATCATCGAGTGTAACATTTTCAAACGGTAGACTATACTTCGCAAATTGGTCTGGTATGGAAAGCCATGATCCTTTTCCTGTGCGCATGTCACGTGCCCAAATGACATCAGAGGTAATCTCCTGGATTGTTGCATACAGTCCGGAGAGTCCTTCTTTCGAAAAAGCCGGTGACGAATTGCTCATGCGAAAAAAATTGTCCGTTTACAATGGGCGATGGGAGGACAATCTAATTTACAAATAAGACTTAAGGTTCAATACCTTTTTTTTAGGCCATTCAAGTAATGTGTACTAAAATCATGAAAAAAGTTGCGGGTGTACGCGTATGAAGTCCAACTGCGAAAGCGCAACTAAAGGCACCAGCTATGGCGCACCCGCAACAAAGGGGTAGCAATCATTTTTCCGAAGCCGTAATTGCTTCGAACGCATGGTTGCTGGTCTCCTTTTTCGTTGAGGTGTTGAAAACGGCCTCTTCATAAATCTCACGTAAGAAAAATTCAAAATTGCCCACTTCTTCAATGTTATGTTGAAGCCACGCCCTTGTCATTGTTTGGGTCATAATGAATGTCTGGATAATTGGATTTAGAATAATTCTACCGATAAGAGTTTCCGAACCGACCTGGAGCCGTGAAACGTAGGTTGTACCAAGAGGATGTGGAGAAAATTTGTGTTCCAGACTATAAATCTCCAGTCCAAGAAATTTCCGTCTCAGGCGAATTCCTGTCTCATCTAATTTGGTAACATTCTCAACAGTGTCAATCATCCAATCCTCCCGTCCCCCAAATGCTTCCACAATGCGAAATTTTGCACCAACACTGACTCCTGACTTTCCCTCCTCAACGAGCGCCCAATGAATATGGTCTACAGGATGCCATAACAAATATTTATTATAAGTCTTTCCTCTAAACTTCGTTTCCCCACCAATGTTCTTAAACCACCATTCAATCATCACCGGTGAACAACCTCTTATTATGTCATGGTCAATGCGCGCTTCATAGCTTCCATATTTCAAAATATCAAGACTTGTTTTCGCGGTCTGCAAGGATTTCATTTTCCATCCTAATTCTCTCGGTGCAGGTAATTTCCATTTCATATCGCGGAGTTTAATTTCGTTAACGACGCTATCCTAGATTTTAAATCCAGCAAGCTTGCCAATACCCGCCATCGCAGAAATCACAAAATCAGGAGGCGACACCGAAACGACTTGTTTCTTAAATTTTTTAAACATCATAGAAAGGTATATGACTGATTTTAAATCAGTGCCCTTTAATTTTCCTTCATTCTGAAGTTTCTCAAATGAAAGCATCATCTCAGAAAAATATCGAATGGGTGTGAGCGTGTACTCAAACAAACAATCTTCCGTATGCCGTGACCGATATGTGTGTGGGATTTGCTTCGAAATAAAAATTCGCTCTCCTGTTTTTACCGTCAACCATTTGTCATTCACGTACACATCTAATTGTCCCCGTACAACTTTAAAAAGTTCTTCCTGTTCCGGATGCGTGTGAATTGGCGGGCCATCTGCTCCGGCTTTGATTAACACCATTCCATTCTCCGCATTCACTGCATCATTAATCAACATGATTTGTGAATTGAATGCTTTCATTAAATCGACGTTCGGTTTGAACTCAGTTTGCAGATCTTTCATTGTGATTTCATTATTAAAGTTTATAGAGCGATAAACGTCAGGGTAATGGAGTCGGATTTTACATATGTTAAATAGTGAAAAAGTTTAGGTGAAAGAGCCAAACTACATTCCAAAGGGAACTCCACATAAGCCTTACACTGAAACAGCGGATACAATTCTTGTAAAAGGCACCGTGGCATTCCCGGAGAAATTTGCCTTCAATTTAAGTCAGGTGTATGGAGTGATTGACAATGATCCTTCCTTTGGAAAATCGCTAAAAACGATATTGCAAATGGCAATGTTTCTTACAGAAAGCAATGACATTCTTAGTTGTTCCGATACGACTATTCGGATACAAAAGTTTATTACAGCGAGTATGATGTGAGAACCTGCAAGAGGTAATTTTTCAAATGTTGTGGAAGGTCTGCGAATGAACGGACCTTCTTTGCTTATTGTTTCCCTGCTCTTATCCTGCTAATGCTTACTTGTGTTGTTCCGAGATATGAAGCAATGTGTTTAAGTGGCGCGCGATTGGTGATCCCGGGATATAATTTTTCCAATTCCTCGTAGCGTTCTTTTGCAGAAAGAAACCTGATGCTTTCAATTCTCGCCTGGCCTTCTAACATTCCATACACCGCCATTTTTGCTGCCGCACGTTGAAGATCATGAAACTGTTTACACAAATTGTCGAATTCCTGGTAAGAGAAATATTCGACAACTGAATCTTCCAGAACTTCAATGGCCTTATGCGATGGTGTGCTTGTGAATAATGCAGGCAAAGCCCCAATGAATTGATTGTCGATCGCAAAGTAATCCGTGACATCCATGTTTTTTTTCTCATAATAAACTCTCGCCAATCCTTTTTGAATAAAATAAAAATTTTGTGGCACCTGGCCGATGCGCACCAATAGCTGACCTTTATCAAATCGCTTTTCTTTTATCGTTTTGTCAAATGCGGTTTGTGTTTCAGCTGAGATTGGCGAAAGCTTATTCAGGATGATGGGAATTATTTTCATAGGAGTGCAAAGGTCGCCGAAAATACTATTTTAAAACTAATCATGCTCGGTATTCACCGACCTTCAGCAGATTTCGTTTCTCAAGAGTAAGAAAAATCACAATCGTTTGACCAACGAATCCGTTATTTGAAAATATTCTTCTCCGCTACCATCTTTTTATACTCCGGAAGTATCTTTTCATAAAGCGCTTCATCTCCTTTCTTCAAGGAATTCATTAAACCGCCAATACCAGAATCTTTCAGGCTCACGCGCTGGCTTTTAATTTCTTCCATTTTCCTTCGAATGGTTCCTTCTAACTTGATCAGTTCTCTTTCTGTCATTAGATCTTAATTTTATGGCTGCGAAATAACTTCATTTATGATAATCTATCAAACATTATCAATAGCGATTCAACTTTGTAATACTACAATTTTATTTCTATACCGATCGAACAGATATGGGGCAATGCACACCGGGCAATAGATTCGCATCAAAAACAATCTTTGAAAATTAAAATTTGAATCTCTTCAAAATCAGTGAAGGTTTATTCGTAAAATCAGTGGCCAATCTTATCTGAAGCCTGACTGCTAAAGTCAAAGTTTTCTTGCTTCACAGTCAACGTTTAATTTATGAAGTCGTCAACCCTCTCTGGCTTCACCGTCATAGCAACCACGCTGAGTACTCCTTATATCGATGATCAAATCCTTCGACAACAATGGCTTCAGCGGATCTCGTCGTAGAAAAAACAAGCACATTGGAAAAAGCTTTCTCATCAAGTTTTCCAAATCCGTTCAACAATGAATTTGTGCTAAGGGTAAATGGAAATGATGATGAAATGTTCCAAATGAACGTGACGAATATGGATGGGAAGACCGAGCAATATTTAATGGATTGCAACAGGGATCATGTTGTCGGGCAAACATGGAAACCCACTATACATTTTAAATATTTCTAACGGCAAGCAAACTGCTACGCACAAAAATGATCAAGCATTCGGACTAGTATAAATTTTAAAAGCTTCTTTTCTTTCTGTTAGCGTAACTAAAATGGAAAGAAAAGAAGCTTTAGAAATCGTAGTAAGAGAAAAGTCTAAGCAAAAAAGCAAAGTCAACTATACACCTCCCAGGTTGTCTTTTCGTTTGCGACTACCTGCATCGTTCCATTCGAACTTAATTTTACATTCTTTAATGAATACAATCCGGATTTCTGTCCTGTAGGAACAGTAAGTCCTTCCACTATTACTTCTTGCGGAAGATCTCCTCCGTCACCGGGTGTAATTTTTTCAAGAACTTCCACTGTTTCCATTGGACAAAAATATACATGCACTTTGCCAAACGCTGATTCAAGTCTAACAGGTGAAATGTTTGCTGTCACTGTTTCTCCATGTGTTAACTTTTCTTCTTTCATTTTCTCACGCAACACATGCGGTTGCGCAGATGAGGTCACTGTTACCTCCGTAAATGTTTGTGGATTCTCCACATTTCCTTTTGAACTAAAAAGATTAGCAAAAAGGTTAATTCCCTCTTTCATCATCACTTCATTTTTTGATTTAAATAATCCGATGCTCCAAACTCACCCCCACACACATCTTGATATTATCAAAGACGTGGTAGCCCTGCTCACAGTTTTCCAGGGGCAACTTGCAAATCGATGCACTCGTCCCTCGAGTCTTTTTTATTCTAAGTGGGATTTTGAAAAAGAAATTTTCTTGTAAAGGAAGTTAACCATTTTCCTTTTTTCTTCCAACGAAATGTTGATGTAAAAATGGAAATTTCGATTCACGATCGTTTAAGACTTTGCCTCCCATTAACCCTGCGCAATTGTTATTGAAACTGCTGTCCGTTGGCTAATTCTTGTGTGAATTATTTTGCTCAGTGCGAATCCCAATGTTATCACGTTTTCGAGTTTGAAGTCACAGTGTTTCAAATTTCAAATTTTGCGTGCAGCTGCTCTACAAATTATTCCTCACTCCAAACGCAAATCATCTATGCACTGCGCCAAACAACATGAATTCGTCAGGCATTAGCTTTTACGATCAATGGTAATTCCCATCGATAAACCTAAAATTTTAGACTATGAAAAGACTCCTACCCCTCATTCCTACATTCGGAATTTTTATTGTCAATAGCTGCCAGGAAGAGGAAACGTTACCGACAAAAGAACAAGTGCGGTTCACGGTTGACATTACCAATGACGGAACAAACAATGGCAGAGCATCCAATCATTTTCCTGATCAGGTCCTTGCTCAAATTTCGATGAGCTCTTCTAACGGACAGTCTGTCTTGAGCAACGAGACTATTACATTCACAAAGACAGGTGACAACTACACCAGCGATCTGCTCACGCTCTCAAGCGGTGATTACATCCTCACTGATTTTATTGTACAGAACAATACGTTAGAAGCTATTCCAACTTCACATTATAACTTCGAAGTGAGACGAGGTGAAACGGAAAAGATCTCATTTGGTACCGCGGTGCGCACGAAGGGTGCGTACTCGATGGAGATCAAGGTATATACGGAGGAGGAAGGAAAAACAAAACTGACCGATGCGACCGCTTATATTTTTGGCGAAGATGGAGAATCATTTGAATACAAACTCTCGGCTAAGGCAAATCATATTGCTTTTAGGGGAGATCCAAATGCATCATACTCAATCGAAATTCGAAAAGCAGGTTATGAACCATACATAAATACGTTCATCTACAACCAGCTTGAGAAGAAACATTTAGTCGTCACACTACAAGAGAAATCAACAGAGCCTGAAATCGCTGTGACATTCAAACCAAGTGCAACTTACTTTTCTCTATGGCTCCAATTCACCGGCACCGGAACTGTCACACTTGATTGGGGCAATGGTGACGTCGAAGTCATGGACTTTGATGTAGACCCAGAAGATGCAACGGGCACTGCATACCGCTTCCGTGACCAAACGTACGCAACGTCAATACCTCCTGCAAAAATCACCGGCGACATTCATTTATTGGTAAGCATTTATTTTGAAGGTGCTGTTGATGCTATCAATACAGAATATGCAGTTAATCTCTCTGAACTCAGCTTCACCGATGCTGATATTCCTTTATTGAATCTAAGTGTAAATTCGGAACTCACTTTTCTGGCGTTCAACAACGCGACAATTGGCGAGATGATTTTGCCGCAACAACACGCCATTAATTTTCTTTCGATTCAACAAAGTCCGTTCTGGCCAAGTGCAGAACACCTTGATTATATCATCTCTAATATTTATGTCAATACTGTAGCTGCAAATATTAACAACGGATCAATTTTTCTTAATGGCTCACCTGTTTCAGGAGAAACCGCCACGATGCTTGCAGATCTCCAAAACACCTACGGATGGTTGATCACATATTGATTACAAATTCAACGTAGAACTTTAATTCAAAATGCAAATCAGATTTTATCTGGACAATCTTGCCTTTATTATTAACTGGAAACAGTGAAGGCAGATCCAATCGATCTGCCTTCACTATTAAATACCTGATTCCTGGTTAAATGTTACAATGCATTATGCATGCACTTCATGGCCTTTTTCCTTTCGCTCTTGCATCGCCTGGACAGCCCGTTTCTCAAGTTCTTTCTCTTCAATGTCCTCCACATGGGTGGCTATCCACCACACATTGTTCCAGGCATCTTTCACAGCACCCGCACGATCACCATAAAATTCGGTGATTGGTTCGCGTACCGCGCTTGCCTTCGCTTCAATTGCCTTTTTGAAAACCTTATCCGCATCTTCGAGATACAAATAAAGCATACCCCTCTGCGCCTCCATGCCTTCCATGGTATCGGAGATCATCACCGTTGAATTTCCAATCGACATGGTAGCGTGCATGATTTTGTTGTCATCACGCTTCATCACGAATGTTACCTTCCCATCGAAAGCATTAGTGATAAATTCCATAAGTCCTTGTGCATCATCTACGATCAGATAAGGCGTCACAGTGTGAAAGCCTTCTGGTACCGCGCGAACTGATTTGTTCTTTTTTGCTTTTTCCATGGTGTTTAAATTTAAATTTCACAAAAA
>CBQWHS010000088.1:0-9977 GCA_967728665.1 uncultured Chryseosolibacter sp.
ACCTACTTGTTAGTCGCATGATCAAAAAAACATAAGGGGCTCATAATAGTGCTGAGCGTATTGTAGAATCAGCGAATTATGTAAAACCTCTTTGTATCACCGTGCGCGAAGTCGTTGCTTCGGACGTAGTGGGTAAAATAAATTAAACACCAGGTTTTAAAATTCAGGCCTCCATATGGAGCGTTTTTTCTTGTAAATGCGTGAATTATGTAACGAATAAATCATTCTATGTAAGAAATCCCGTGGTTAAAAATTCATCTTTGTTGGTTAGGTTTAAAAACTACAGATATGAAAAGAAGATTTGAAAAAGTGATAAAAGCAGTTAAAGGTGCGATACTTGATTTGTTTCCACGTAAAGTGTCTGTTTTGCCTTTGCAACTCATTCGGGTTACTGAAAAATTTGATATTGCAACGCGTCCGCCTTTCAAAGGTGGGACTAATGACATCATAAGAGACTAATATCATTTTTGCATATGTACACGGATTTTCTTTCTATTTCACGAATTTATTCCTTCGTATGGCAAAAGTATCGGCCCGCGATTTTAAAACTGATGGTGGATGCCAATGAAAGCCCACAGCAGTATCAATTCTCGAAGCACGAAATAAAACGTATTAATCCGAAAGAGCGTGGAGGATATTTGTTCACGCTACGTATTCACAAGGGAAAATCTGTCAATGACATCAGATCATCAGCAATTGCAAAAGATTTGCTTTTGACCCTGCAAAATTCGCGGAAAGCATCTGAGCTTGCGGAAGCAGCCACGTATGAATTCAAGCTTGATAAACGTTTTATCCTACACGTTACGAAAGAGACAAATAGTTCCATTGCTTTAACAGGAATAAACGATCCTACGACGTCCTGAAGTTGTATCTCAATCCGCCAATCGATGACCTCGCAGTAATCGAGAATAAGACAATACTCGAACTCGCCAAACACATCAAGGACAAGCGAATTTTCGAATTACAGACCGGTCTTCATGGATCTGCGGTTGTAAGCCTCGATCAAAGTTCAAGAACTTTCTTTGCCGTTTTCTGGACGTCATCCACGATTTTTTTATAAATCTTTATAATCTCCTGGTTAGATTGCGTCCGTGTCTAACATACTTATAATTGATGACGAAGATAACCTGCGCAAGCTGCTTGCCAGGGTCATCGAACTGGAGGGCTATTCAGTTTTCCAGGCAGCAACGGCTAAAGAAGGAATGAAAGTACTTTCGAAAGAAAGTATCAATGTTGTCATTTCTGATGTCAAGCTTCCTGATGGAAACGGCGTTGAGCTTGCAGGAAAAATCAAAAGAGAATATCCAGCGATCGAAGTTATAGTGCTGACTGCCTACGGTACAATTCCCGATGGTGTGAGAGCAATTAAGAATGGTGCGTTCGATTATCTTACAAAAGGCGAACACCAGGAAAAGATCATTCCTCTGCTTAGCAAAGCGACAGAAAAGGCATCACTCCAACAAAAGATCCAAAATCTCGAATCCAAGCTTCACGAGAAATTTGGTTTCTCAAACATTCTCGGCCAAAGTAAAGCTTTGAAGCAGGCTGTTGATCTTGCCCGAAAAGTCTCGTTTACCGATACCAACGTACTTTTGCTTGGAGAGACCGGCACTGGAAAAGAAGTGTTTGCACAGGCAATCCATTACGAAAGTCCGAGAAAAACAAGATCATTTGTTGCGCTTAACTGCAGCGCGTTTCCAAAAGATCTGTTGGAAAATGAACTGTTCGGACACGCAGAAGGTGCATACACCGGTGCAAATAAGGCAAAGAAGGGTTACATCGAAGAAGCGCACGAAGGAACACTGTTCCTGGATGAGCTTGGCGAAATGAATATTGAGCTACAAGCCAAGCTGTTAAGGGTTCTTGAAACTGGAGAATTCTATCGGGTCGGAGAAAGTAAGGCACGCCATGTGAATGTTCGCTTCATTGCTGCCACCAACCGGAATCTTGAGCAGGAAGCCGAGTCGGGGAAATTCAGAAGTGACCTGTTTTATCGTTTGTCTGTATTTACGGTTTCACTGCCATCACTTCGTGAACGAAAGGATGATATCCCTCTATTCGTTGAGCATTTTGTAAAACAGTTCGCGCTAAAGACGAACAAGCCTGTACCTAAAGTCTCAAAGGAATTTCTAAAAACACTGCACTCTCATCCCTGGAAAGGAAACATAAGAGAACTAAAGAATGTCATCGAGAGAAGCGTTATCCTATCAGACAATGAGCTTGATGTGTCCTTATTGCCTCCAGATTTCTGTGTTGACGATGAAACAAATATTCATTCCCTTGCTGATGTCGAGAAACGCCACATAAGGAAAATACTTGCTTACGCTGAAGGAAACAAAACACACGCGGCCAAGCTTTTAGGAATTGGGCTCACGACACTTTATCAGAAAATTAAAGACTACAGGATCGCGGATTAGATGGATTGAAGGATTACGCGGATCAAGGATTAGACGGATTGGGCGATTACACAGATTTTGACTGGCGCTCCGAGAGAACAAGTCTCTTGAACGTCATGCTTTTCGAACCAGAATTGATCAGTAATCCCACTTCGAATCGATAGGCTCTCAGGTAATTTAATACTTGGGCGAGATGCACGTCTTCTAATTCAATTACTGCTTTAGTTTCAACGAGTACCTTGTCCTCAATGATAAAGTCTGCCCGCCTTTTACCAATCGCTTCGTTCAGATCCTTGTAGAAGATATTTTGTTCGACCTCACGTGCAAATGCTAGTCCGCATTTTGTTAACTCATATGCCAAAGCTCGCTGGTATATCACTTCTTGAAATCCATTCCCAAGAAACTTGTGAACCTCAAATGACGCACCGATTATTTTTTGCGTGATATCTTGATGTTTTAGATTTGTCATGGCCCGAGGCTAGGTTTCACAATGAATTTATATGACTCACAAGTTAATGGATTCCAAGGATGTCACGGATTCAATTTGAAGTGCATCGCACTATTTCTTCATCGTATGAAGTTCAATCCGTGCAGTTTCCGGATCCATTCCAGGAAGTTGTGAACGTCAAATAGTGAATGCACAGATTTGTTATTGATCTTGGGTTGGAAGTGAATTGATGAATTTAGGATCACATGTTAACATGTTAACGGATTCTAAGGATGTCACCAATTCAAATTGTGTTCAATCAGTGCAATCCTTAGATCCGTTTAATCCGTGATTCAGACGTTTTTTCTATTCACAAATTCGGTAAAACTTTTTGCCGCACTCTGAAATTCGGAAGGCATCAGTATCACCGTTGTCGTATTGTTGTCAATTCCTATTTCAGACAACATTTGCATTCTTCTTAACTCCATCGACATCGGGTTATCCGCCATTTGTTTGGCTGAAAGCGCCAGCTTTTCCGATGCCTCAAACTCCGCTTCTGCTTTTATAATCCTTGCACGTTTTTCCCGAATTGCCTCAGCTTCTCGCGCCATGGCACGCTGCATTGACTCGGGGATTTCAACGTCTTTCATTTCCACCATTTCTATTTTAATGCCCCAATGTTCTGTGGCCGCATCTACAATTTGTTGAAGCGTCTTGTTGATCTTTTCTCTTTCCTTTAGCACTTCATCGAGTAAATGCTGACCGATTATATTTCTCAATGTCGTCACTGCAAATTGATAGACTGCTTTATTGAAGTCGGCAACTTTGATTATTGCGTTTGATGAGTCGATCACTTTGAACCACAATACGGCGTTCACTTTGATGGTAACGCTGTCTTTCGTTATCGTTTCTTGTCTTTCGAGATCTACTGTTCTTGTTCGAATGTCAACGAGTTGTTGTCTTTCGATAATTGGAATGATCCAAAACAAGCCTGGCCCTCGTAACCCTTTGAATCGTCCGAGACGAAAGACCAACGCTCTCTCATACTCTTGTGCGATTCGAAAGCCGGTAAGAAGTAAAATAACCAATCCAATAATAAAAAATAGAGGTGTGCTCATAACGAACTGTATGTTTATTGATACAGCAGCGCCTCTTGACAACAAGCATACCACAAAATAAGCTGCGGAATTTCATTGCTTTAGCACGCTCCTAAGTAAAGTCCTTCACTTTCCGAAACGACCCTTCCGATTCCGAAGGGTTTTGACCAAGCCTTCATACCTAAGGTGTTGATTTTGAGGAGAATCCCTTTTCAGCATGTATTTGGTGTAGCGTTAATCACGAAACGAAAAGATATGAATTCAAATCCGCGAAATCCGCGTGATCAGTTTAAATCCGAGATCCTAAACTATAAATGTATGATGACAGTATTGATGTTTTTGCTGGGGCCGTTTTGCTTCTGGCTCTTATTCCGATTGATAAACGTATTTGAAAAAATATAAAGCTATGATGATCGCACTTTTAGTCATAAGCGCTCTGGTGTTCTTTTATCTCATCTACGCGCTTATCAAACCAGAGAAATTTTGATCGCGGATTTGGCGGATTTCGGGATTTCGCGGATTCGTTTGACGACAATAATTAACACGATAAGTTTTCAAGACAACTAATATGAACTCTGAAATTTTAGGCATATCACTGCTTTTCATTTTAACAGTCCTTCTGGCAATCCCATTGGGAAGGTATTGTGCAAAAGTATTTAAAGGTGAGAAAACATGGCTTGACTTCCTGGCTCCGCTGGAGAACTGGATCTTCAGGATATGTAAGATCGATCCAAATCGTTCCATGGATTGGAAAGAAAACCTTAAGGCATCGTTGATGCTGAATTTGATATTTTTTGTGTGGGCTATGGTTATTCTGCTTACGCAAACATGGCATCCATTCTGGAACCCTGATGGAATTGCAAACATGGACCCGACCACCGCGTTCAATACCGCGGTGAGTTTCATGACGAACACCAATCTTCAGCACTATAGCGGAGAGACCGGTGCAACCTATTTAACACAACTCCTAGTTTTTTGCTTTTTGCAGTTTGTCAGTGCCGCAACAGGTATTGCAGCGATGGCATCTTTGTTCAAGGGAATCATGCAGCGTCAGGCCTCAGACCTTGGAAACTTCTATGCATTATTTCTCAAGAGCTGCACGCGAATTCTCTTGCCCTTGTCAATCGTCATTGCAGTAATATTAATCTTCAGGGGAACTCCCTCAACGTTTGAAGGAGCAGAACAAATTGTAACGCTTCAAGGTGATACTGTGAATGTGGCGCGAGGACCAGTTGCTCCGATGGTGGCCATAAAGCAGATTGGAACAAATGGCGGAGGATACTTCGGTCCAAACTCCACGCATCCTTTCGAGAATCCTGACTATATCACAAACTTCACGGAGAACTTCGCTATCATCATTATCCCAATCGCACTGATTTTTGCTTTTGGATTCTATATCGGCAAGCCTAAGGTTGGTTATGCATTCTTTGCCGCCATGACGGTGGTCTTTCTCTCATTCGTATTCATTACGGTTCATTTTGAATCCCAGGGAAACCAGAAACTCATCGAAATGGGAATTGATAATTCGCTTGGCGCTATGGAGGGAAAGGAAGTACGGATTGGTTCTGCAGCCAGTGCGTTCTGGGGTGTGTCAACGACTTCAACTTCGAATGGATCAGTAAACTCGATGCACGACAGTCATACACCAATCTCTGGTGGCGTGTATATTCTGGATATGATGATCAACGCAATTTACGGTGGTGTCGGTGTTGGGTTTATTAACTTCTTCGTGTTCGTGATCATCGCTGTCTTCATCTCTGGACTTATGGTTGGGAGAACACCGGAATTGTTCGGAAAGAAGATCGAAGCCAAAGAAGTTAAGATTGCAGCACTTGTGGCCATACTTCATCCATTTCTAATTCTTGTTGGAACTGCAATAGCATCGCATGTGCAGTCGCGCAATGCTGATATCGGTTGGCTTGCAAATCCTTCTTATCATGGCTTCAGTGAAATGTTATACGAGTTCACGTCAGCAGCCGCCAACAACGGATCAGGCTTTGAAGGTCTTGGTGATGCAACGCCTTTCTGGAACATACTCTGTGGATTGTGCATGATGTTCGGAAGATTTGTGCCGATCATTGGCCCGCTTGCAATAGCAGGTTCACTGGCTTCAAAGAAATACACTCCCGAGAGCGCGGGCACGCTAAAGGTTGAAAGTCCTGCATTCGCTGCAGTGCTTCTTTCGGTGATCATCATTATCGCAGCCTTGTCATTCTTCCCTGCGTTAGCACTCGGACCATTAGCTGAATATTTTTCGATGTAATTAATAGTTATCAATTATGAGCAAACGAATTAAAAAAGAAATACGACTGTTTGAACCTTCACTTGTAGGTACATCGATCAGAGAGTCATTTGTAAAGTTGAGTCCAAGACTCATGATGAAGAACCCGGTAATGTTTTGTGTCGAGATAGGAACGTTCATTATGTTGTTTGTGTCCCTATATTCATTCACAAATACCGACCAGGGTTCTCCATTCTATAATGTTGTCATTTTCCTGGTTCTGCTTATTACGCTTCTGTTTGCAAATTTTGCAGAAGCAATCGCAGAAGCAAGGGGTAAGGCACAGGCCGATTCATTACGGAAGACACGTGAAGAAACCCCTGCGAAAGTCATAGCCGATAATGGAATACTCACAACAAAGGCGTCAAGCCAGTTAAAAAAAGGCGATGTCTTCATTTGTGAAACGGGTGATATCATTCCTTCCGATGGCGAAATCATTGAAGGTATTGCAACGGTTGATGAAAGTGCAATCACAGGCGAATCTGCACCCGTCATTCGCGAAGCCGGTGGTGATAAAAGTTCCGTCACCGGAGGAACAAAGGTTCTTTCTGATAAAATCAAAGTCCTCGTAACAACACAGCCAGGCGAAAGCTTTCTGGATAAGATGATCTCTTTGGTAGAAGGAGCAAGTCGTCAGAAGACACCGAATGAGATTGCATTAACACTTTTGTTGTCCGGGTTCACCATTGTGTTTTTGTTAGTCACCGTGACGCTTAAACCTTTTGGAGATTATGCAAATACTCCGATCTCGATCGGGGCGCTCATTGCACTATTTGTTTGTCTCATCCCAACAACTATCGGAGGTTTACTGTCAGCGATTGGAATAGCAGGCATGGACCGCGCACTTCAGGCGAATGTTATTTCTAAATCCGGAAAAGCTGTTGAAACTGCTGGAGATCTTGACACGATTCTATTGGATAAAACAGGAACGATCACCATTGGTAATAGAAAGGCAACAAATTTTTATCCTGCAAAAGGAGTCATTGAAGACGACCTCATTGAGGCTGCTACTATTGCTTCACTGGCTGATGATACGCCAGAAGGAAAATCGATCGTTGAACTTGCGGGGCTAAAAGGTTTCAAACATCCTGTTATGATGGGCAGTCGTAATGATGCATCATTCGGATTACCTCAGGCGAAAATTATTAAGTTCTCGGCTGAAACAAGGTCATCGGGTATTGATCTGGATGGACGTAGTATCAGAAAGGGTGCATTCGATGCTATTCGAAATCTTGTGGAGAAGAACGGTAACAAAGTTCCAATGGAAATAAAAGCTACCGTAGATAGGATTTCTTCAAATGGTGGTACTCCATTGATTGTCGCACAAAACAATTCCGTAATGGGCGCTATCGAACTTCAGGATATTGTGAAGCCTGGCATTACCGAACGATTTGAGCGCCTGAGAAAAATGGGCGTTAAGACGGTGATGGTAACAGGTGATAATCCGCTTACCGCGAAATATATTGCCGAAAAAGCTGGAGTCGATGATTTCATTGCGGAAGCAAAACCAGAGGACAAGCTTGAATACATTCGCAAGGAGCAAGCCGGTGGAAAACTTGTCGCAATGATGGGCGATGGAACCAACGATGCGCCAGCACTTGCCCAGGCGGATGTGGGAGTTGCCATGAACAGTGGAACACAGGCTGCGAAGGAAGCTGGCAACATGGTTGATCTTGACAACGATCCAACCAAACTGATTGAAGTTGTCGAGATCGGAAAGCAGTTGCTTATAACACGTGGTACGCTCACTACTTTTTCCATCGCGAATGATGTTGCTAAATATTTCGCAATTGTACCTGCTTTGTTTATGACATCCATTCCCGGTCTTCAGGCTTTGAACATCATGGGCCTTGCAAGCCCCGAAAGCGCGATTCTATCCGCAGTGATCTTTAACGCCATTATCATCCCGATGTTGATACCGTTGGCCTTGCGTGGTGTTGCCTACAAACCCATTGGCGCCAGCGCCTTGCTCGCAAGGAACCTATTCATCTACGGGCTTGGTGGTATCATCGTTCCATTCATCGGCATCAAACTGATCGATCTTCTTATTGCTCCTTTAATTTAGTACTGATATGAAAACGCATTTCGTTATAGGTTTAAAAATCACCATCATCACGCTTGTTCTATTTGGGATCTTATATCCACTCTTCATTACAGGTATCGCAAGGGTTGTTGCTCCAAACGGAGGAAGAGGTGAAAGAATTGAAGTTGACGGAAAGATTGTCGGTTTCGAACTGATCGGACAAAAGTTTGATGAAGACCGATACTTTAATGGACGTCCTTCAGCTGTCGATTATAACGCGGCAGCTACAGGCGGATCGAACAAAGGGCCAACAAATCCTGATTATCTTGCAACCGTAAAAGCGCGGATTGATACGCTTCTGATTCACAACCCAACGTTAAAGAAATCAGATATACCGGTTGACCTGGTGACGGCTTCCGGCGGTGGACTCGATCCACACATTTCTCCAAACGCTGCCATGATTCAGATCGAACGTATCTCGAAGGTTAGAAACATCGATAAAGAAGTATTGTTAAAATTAGTTACGGAACATATTGAAAAGCCGATCCTTGGTCTGGGTACATTCCGTGTGCACGTTCTGAGGTTGAATATCGCACTGGATCAACTTAACCCGACAAGAAAAAAATGAGGACATTAACAGCAATAGTTGTTTTGTTCTTTGCACGTCTTTTCACCGTGTATGCCCAGGATTCTGCAGCAACGTTCACGTGGAGTGGATACATGGAAGCTTATTACAGTTACGATTTCAACAAGCCAGAAGATGGCAACAGAGTTCCATTTGCGTATTCGTTCAATCGACATAATGAGATCAACGTCAACCTGGGATTTTTGAAGGCGGCTTATCAGTCCAGTACCGTTAGAGGAAACATGGCGATTATGACGGGAACCTATGCCAATGCTAACCTCGCGAATGAGCCTGGGGTGTTGAGAAACATCCTGGAAGCAAACGCCGGGGCAAAACTTTCTTCGAAAAAAAACCTCTGGATTGATGCCGGCATTTTTGCGTCTCACATTGGATTTGAAAGTGCGATTGGAAAGGATTCCTGGAATCTTACCCGAAGCATCTTGGCCGACAACACTCCATACTTCGAATCGGGCGCGAAGCTGTCCTATACCACGGATGATGGACGATGGTTTCTGTCAGGAATGGTATTGAATGGTTGGCAGCGTATTCAGCGGCTAAGAGGAAACTCGCTGCCATCGTTCGGATCGCAAATTACATTCAAGCCAAATGGCAAAGTGCTGTTAAACTCAAGCACGTTTATCGGTACAGATTCTCCGGACAGTGCGCGCGTGATGCGCTACTTTCATAATTTTTACGCGATTGTTCAGGTCAATAACAAGCTTGGCCTCACGCTGGGTTTCGATTACGGAATTCAGCAACGCGCTCCTCAATCATCTGATTATAATCCTTGGTGGTCGCCAATCGCCATCGCGCGAGTCACGATCAGTAACAAAGTCTCTATGGATTTTCGCGCTGAATACTATCAGGATGAAAAACACGTCATCATCCCGATTGCTATTGGGACAACCGGAACACCGAATGGTTTCAAGACATCTGGCTTCTCAACAAACCTTGACTATAAGTTCTCCAGTAATGCGATGTGGCGGATCGAGTTTCGTAACTTCACCAGCAAGGACAAAATCTTTGTAAAGGAAGGGAAGTCATCAAATACAAACACGTTTGTTACAACTTCTCTGGCGATTAGCTTCTAACAATGGAAGAAAAAGAAAAATCTGTCCAGCATTTTTT
>CBQWHS010000089.1:0-9965 GCA_967728665.1 uncultured Chryseosolibacter sp.
GTAGTTTCAGTCACAGTGGACTGGGTCTCTTCACGGTTTAAGGGTTGATACTCAATTTCAGGAAGGCCAAAAGTATCATCACTGTTGTTAGCGTCTTGTGATGACTCTTCATCTGGATTTTTTTTTCGGGCCATGATAGTGTGTTTAGCTTTTCTCCTGCTTACAAAATTAAACTAAATTTTGTGGCATACAAACATTAGGCTTGTCAGAACCTCCATGTCAATCCGCCCAACACCTGTATTCCTCTGACCGGGTAATTTAAAAACAACGGATACTTATTTGACGTCAGATTATTTCCTTGTAAAAAGAATGAAAAACTATCTGACAGAATATATTCTACTCGTGCATTAAGATCGAAGGCTGGGTCCAACGATACAACCTTGTAGGTATTGGCCGATGTGTATTGTTTCGCCTTCATTCCGCCCTGTGCAATTACGTTGACGCCTAATAAAATCTTCTTATAAACATTGAACGATGCATCGCCAGTAACTTTATATGTCGGGCGATGCCATGCTTCTTGTTGCTCATCTGTCTTGTAACCAAAAATATCGCCTCGTAATAAAATCTTAGCAGACTCCGTTTGAACAAATCCAATAGACGCAAATAAGTTTGTGCGAAGCGTCGATCCTCTGTCGTACTCAACATTGAATTTCGATTGATCGCCAAATTGATTCACGAAAAAATACCAGTTCTTCAAACTCGCGAAAGCCAGTCCTCCATCTATAGCAACTTTGTTGGCAACCTTGGATCTCAACGCAACCTGAAAATCATAGGCTTTATTTGTATGGAAGATGCTGATGTTGGGTGCAATCCATAAATTTTCTCTTGAAAGTGATTGAAGTGAAACCCGATCGATGCCCCCGGTAAGACTGGCAATTAAATTAACCGATGGACTCAACGGATATGTCACGTTGATATCCGGGTACGCGTGAACATCACGGTCATCAATCGAATCATTCTCAAATGCTGCGACTATTCCCGCACTCACTTTCAAATCTTCCACGGGATAAAAAACATACGAAGGATTTACCGTAAACAAACTTCTGGCAGTCGCCTTAACCGATTCATCTTGCCGATTAAGAAGCGTATAGCCTGCTTTAATACCAATCGAGGATTCATCATCCATAGTGTATGCAGAATTGAAGTTAACATCCACCTGATTTTCCTTGGCGGAATATTTGTCGGACAAATAGCTGAATCCTCCACCGAGCGAGTAAGCGAAAGATGAGTTTTTTGCATTACCAATTGAGGCCGATACTTTGAAATTGTTATAAGCTTGTTTGATGTCTCTCCCATCGACTACTGCACCTGGGGCGTAGCCATAAAAATGAGTCGCGCGATTTTCAAAACCGGCCTCTCCTGAGACTGTTATATCTTCGCTAAAAGATTTTCCATAAACTGAAATTCCAGAAGAGCCGCTGCCGGAGTTCTTATTGTCAACCGGACCTTTATCTGAACTCGCCAGAAAAGCATGCGCTCCAACCAATTTATTCTTATCCCGCTTTGTGTTGATGAATCCCTCCAGGTATGGTGATGCATAATTTCCATAACCCGCGCTAACATATCCTCCGTAAACCTGTGACGCATCTTCTTGTTTGAGCTTCAGCGGACGGATCAACGGACTGATCGGTGATGTTTGAAAACTGAATGGTCGAAAGTCGTATTGTATAGGAGATTTTATCGGCTCCGATGCTCGGGGTGGTATTTTTTCAAAATTGCGATTTGCCTTTGGAACGGAGATCTGTCGTTCTTTCACAATGTCAATTTCAACGGACTCCAATTCACCTTCATTCCAACCGCTTTGAGCTAAGGCTGATGATGCTGCAAACGACAGGACTGCAAAAAATGAAAAACGAAACATGTGTTTAAAAAGAAGGTTCATCCGTTATTGTTTATTTTCTAACGTATCGGCTTTGATTTTTTCCTGGCGTTGCTGCTCCAGGGCGTCAAGCTCCGTTAATTTTTTCCTGGCGTCATTTTTAATGTTCTCCAAAGGGAAATTATCAACCAGAGATTGCAAGGTAGCCCGGGCATTGAAAAGGTCGTCGGTAGCAACATAGTTATCGGCCAGTAACAGAAATGATTTTCCTACCCACAGATCATAACTTGAAAAGTCGTTGTTCAAACTCACCAACGTCTCTTGAGACTGTTTGTATTGTTTTTGCAAATAGAAAATTTCACCCAACGTGTATTTCGCTTCCGCACCATATTCATCTTGCGCTGCATTTAGTGTATTGAGAAATTCATCTTTCGCAGTTTCAAAATCACCACGTGCGAACGCGGATTTTCCGAGATATAATGATGCTTTGTTCTGTGCACTGGCATTTACCGCGCCTTTCTCAAGAATCAATCGCGCGTAAACATCTGCAGAGTCATATTGGGCGAGAAGAAAAAAAGATTCCATGAGTCCTGACCATGCGGTGTATTGCTCTTTTTTGTTTGACGCGACCTTCTCCTGCTGGTGATAACTCTTCACGGCTTCATCATATTTGCCCTGGCGAAATTGCAGCTCAGCAACTCTTGCGACAACACGATTAGCGAAAGCAAACGATGCATCCTGATTTAACTCCAGGTAAATGGGCAAGGCTATGCCGTACTCTTTAAGACGGTAATTCGATTCGGCAATGTAGTACTTGGACTCCTGAACTCTTGCACTTTGTGGATAGGCATTGACGAAAGTGGTAAGGCTACTGATTGCTTTTTGATATGGCTGATCGAAGTAAAGATTCTTCGCAGTTTCAAATTCGATGTTCTCCAAATTCTTATTGTCCGGATTAGCCTTCTTAAATGTTGCCAGGTAATTTTCAAAATCTCCGGAGCGGCCAGCAGCTGTCAGGGCATCCTGGAGGGGAATTAATACCTCCTGGGCAATCGGATGCGTTGGAAATTCTTTCAATATGCTGTTATAATCCTGAACCGCTTTATCGTATTGCTTCAAATTAAAATATGATGCCGCCCTGCGCATGTACGCTGGTGCTACGAATTTTGAAGTTGGACTTCCGGTGATTAGTTGCGTGAGATCATCGATTGCAGCTTGAGAATTGCCCTGCTCGATTTCAAATTGACCAAGCTGGTACAAGGCTTCATCGCGATAGATTGAATTGGGATAACTTTTTATCAATGTCGAAAGCTGCGTTCTTGCGTCAGCATATTTCCGTTGAATGCCATTAATAACTCCTCCCTGCAATAACACGTAGTCATTATCTGGTGATCCGATATTTCGAGCCTGGTTATAACTATTGAGTGCCTCGTCATATCGCTTGGCTACATAACTGCAATCCGCCAAACGAATCAATGCATCTGTATAATTCGGGGTGCTTCTGCTTGAGCGATTTACGAATTCTTTGAAATTATAAAGAGCCTTGTCGTAAGCCTCAAGGTTGAAATAAGCATAACCTAATCCGTAACGCGTTTTCTGAATGATGTCTGCCTCTGTAGTGCCTGTCTCAATCACCTTGTTATAATGCGGAATCGCTTGATTGTATTTTTCTCCAATGGAATATGCTTCTGCTGCCCAATACGAAGCGAGGGCTACATAATTTTTGTCGCGCGGGTACTTGAGTGATTTTTCAAAATTCTCTACAGCACCGGGATAATCATTTTTATTGAAGAGCTCCGCACCTTTTAAGTATGTGGCTTTCTGATATGCCTGATCGATATACGGACTTCGTGAAGGCAGAGACTCTATGTACTCGATCGCCTTGTGAAAATTGTTTCCATTTACATATGCCTGTGCTAGAAGTTCCTTTATTTCAACCGTATGACTGCTGCTTGGGAACGACTTCAAATATTTTTCAAACTCTTCAATAGCCTGGTCCTGTTTTCCGGCATCGTAGGAAACTTTGCCATATTGAAATGAAGATTCTTCGGCCAGCTTTCGGTCCTTCGGATAGCGCCGGGCATAATCGAAAGCATTTAATGCAAGTGGCTTCTGCCCCTGCTTGAGGTATAAAATTCCCAGGTAATAAGATGAATAAAAACTTGTCGAGTCTTTGCTCGCAGCAGCCTTGCTCAAATAACTAACGGCCCGATCAACCTGGTTCAGCGCATAGTTTGAATATCCCGCGCGAAATAATAAAGAGCTCTCCGCTTTTTCAGGATTGTCCTTCAAAAATTTTTCATAAGCCTCAACTGCATTTTTATAATCTGCTTTAAAGTAATAAGCCTCGGCAGCAAGCATCGAAATCTCTTCAGCATTTTGAACTCCTGATTTGTCTTTGACACTGTTGACATATTGAAGCAATTGGTCATATTCCTTCTGCTTGTAGTAAACGTTGGCAATCAAATATGGAACAACAGAAGCATACGAGGGGTTGGTTTCCGCCTTTTTTAAATCGGCAAGAGCCTCCGCATAAAGTCCATTTTGGTATTCAACATAGCCTGCATAATAATTGGCAGCGGGAGAATATTGGCTTGAGGATTTTTTTACAAAATTGAATTGCTCGAGAGCTTCATTTAATCTTTTCAAATTAAAATAACTGTAACCCCATTGGAAGTGAGCTTGATTTTGTTGGTCGGATGTTAAAGCCGGAAAGTCGACCTTCTTAAAGTATTGGGATGCTTTCGTGTAGTTCTTTTCGTTATAGAAAAAATTGGCGAGATCATAATACGCGGTTGATGCTTTGGGACTGGATGGATTGAGACTGATAAAATCGTCAATCAATTTCTCACCATCAGTGTGGCTCAAACTCAATGCGCTAAACGCCACATAGTATTCTGCTTCACTTCTTCTTGGATCTGTTGACGATGACTGCTCTAGAAATTCCGAGAACACTTTGCGCGCAGCTCCAAAATTTGAATGGGTTATAAGCTCGGTGCCTTTTTGATACAATCGCTCAGTCTGTGTTTGTGAAAGTTGATTTTGAGCGATAAGATTCGAGCAGACAAAAAGGAAAATAAAAACAAGTGCTGGTAATTTCACCATTCGTGATTTTTGATTTAAACTGGTCGGCAACGGATTTATTGCAAACAAAAGACCAAAAAAATAAGTTAAAAAAATGATGCCTTCCCGTGTGAAGGGTTTCCGATGCTTTTTTTGCATGGACTCAAAGCTATTAATTCTTTATAATATTAACTAGCAATCCACGTTACGCTTCGCTCACCGTACGTTTTCACAGGTGAGTGATGTAGACGAAACAAAGCGTGTGATGTCTTCATGTTGCGACAAGTTTGTCAATGCAATCATTAGTGCATGATCCGGAAAACAAGCTCGCGGAAAATCTGACCTTCCGTATCGGAACCTGAGTTCACCCCCTTCAGCTTCAGGTCTGCCTCTTTCAGAGATGAAATGTTTTCTATGATTTTGTCGGCCGTATATTGGCGCAGTGCAAGACTGTAATCCCTAGCTCCATACGGGCTGATTTTCAATGCACTGACAAGCCCTTTTTCGCTTTTATCCTCAGCCTGTGTTGCCGCAAGCAGTTTGCTAAAAAATGAAAACAGATATGCAACAACCGGAATCATGGGATTCTTTTTGGTGTTGCTCTCGAAGTAATTAACAATCTTATTCGCCTGCACCGGGTCGCGCTGTAGAATGGCCTTTTGAAGTTCGAAGATGTTGTACTCCTTGCTCACCCCTACTTGATTCATCACTTGCTCAGTGCGAATCGTCTCTCCAGGTTTCAACGCAAGTGAGAGCTTATCGACTTCATTGGCAAGTCTGTGGAGATCATTGCCTACATACTCACACAATGTTTGAATCGCCCGATCATCAATACCTATTTTTTTGTCAGCACAATATTCTGAAACAAATTCGGGAAGCTGGTTATCATAAACTTTTTTGGTGTTGACAGTCACGGCCAGCTGATCGATCTTTTTGCCGAGTTCCTTTCGCTTGTCGAGACTTTTATGCTTGTGACAAAAGACTAGCACGGTGCTTGGCACTGCCCTTGTTAAATAATCCAACAATAACTTGCCACCTGTTTCCTTGCCAAGGTCTTGAATTTCCTGCGCTTCTTTAACGATCACCACCTGGCGTTCTGCCATCATGGGAAACCTTCTGGCGTGTGTGAGGATCGTGGCCATGGCAACATCTTTTCCGTAGACAACAACCTGGTTGAAACTCTTTTCACTCTCGGACAAAACATGTTGCTCGACGTAATCCGATATCAGATCAATGTAAAAGGTCTCCTCGCCCTGCAGAAAATATACCGGCGCAAATTTCCGGGCTTTAAGATCTGTCAATATTTTTTTTACCGATGCATCCATCAACTTACATTCTTTTTTGAACTCAATCCGATAGCCGTATAAATTCCAACAAGGGCACCGGCGAAATGAGATTCCCATGATACTCGCGGATCCGTCGGCAGCACTCCGTAAATCACACCACCATAAAGCATCAACACCACAACCGAAATTAATATTGAAGTGAAATCACGCCTGAAAATTCCGAAAAAAATCAGGAAAAAAGCAAGTCCATATACCAAACCGCTGGCTCCAATGTGACTCGAATCCTGACGACCAAAAAGCCACACGAGAATGTTCGTCCAGAAATATGAACGAAAGAAAACGATCCTGCTTATCTTATCATAAAAGAACACGAGCACTGTTCCCAGAAACAACAACGGAATTGTATTTGACACCAGATGGTTTAAACTTCCATGAAGCAGAGGAGCCGTGAAAATTCCAATCAGTCCAAAAAACGTCCAGGGGATAATTCCGAAAGCACTAAGCTGCCAGCCGTAAAAAAATTCCACATAAAATACAGCCCACATTAAAAACACTAAACGAAATGGAACAACTGTACTTTCGAACCAGGATGAATTCATGAAATAGCGCGCCTCAATGGCGATGCAAATATGCAAATTCGTGAAGGTCTATTAACAATGAATTTTAATTAAAATGAGTTGTTAAAGGGTGTTTAATAGCAATACTTTACACTAAATTGTCATAAAATTACCTACTAGCTAACATGTACGAAAAGGATCCCGTTAAGGTATTTGTCGTGGAAGATGACCCCGCTTACACGAAGTTTCTAAAGTATGTTCTCGGACTTAATCCAGATTTCGAAGTAGAAGTCTTCACTACGGGCAAGGATTGCCTCAATAATCTTCATAAAAATCCGGCCGTTGTCACGCTGGATTATTCTCTTCCCGACATGCCTGGCGAAAAAGTGCTCAGTCAAATTCGCGCGCATGATCCAAACATCAGCGTCATCGTAATTTCTGCACAGGAAAAAATCGGCACCGCAGTTGAACTGCTCAAACTTGGTGCGTTCGATTATATCACCAAAGATCAGGACACTAAGGATCGGGTTCTCAACTCGATCAACAATGCGCGGAACAAAACTTCCATGATCAAGGAGATCGATTTTCTAAAGAAGGAGATCTCGGAAAAATATGAGTTTGAAAAAAGCATTATCGGAACAAGCGTTGCAATAAAAAAGATCTTTTCATTATTGGAGAAGGCATGCAGCACCAACATATCCGTGTCGATCACCGGTGAAACCGGAACCGGTAAAGAATTAGTTGCAAAAGCAATACACTATAACAGCAAAAGAAAAAATAAACAATTCGTAGCAGTGAATATTGCCGCTATTCCAAGGGACCTCATTGAGAGCGAATTGTTTGGACATGAGAAAGGCTCATTCACCGGAGCGATTACACGGAGGGTTGGAAAGTTTGAAGAAGCCGAGGGGGGAACAATTTTCCTGGATGAAATTGGGGAGATGGATCCAAACCTGCAGGCAAAACTTCTTCGCGTTTTACAGGAACGTGAAGTAACACGCATTGGCTCAAACCAGGTCATCAAACTTGATGTTCGTGTAATCGCTGCAACCCATAAAGATTTATCGGAGGAAGTTAAACAAGGGCGCTTTCGCGAAGATCTGTTTTATCGGTTGCTTGGACTTCCAATTCAATTGCCTGCGTTACGCGAACGTGGAAATGATGTGATCCTGATCGCAAAACATTTCCTGGACAACTTCACGAAGGAGAACCAAATGCCGCGGTTCAAGATCAGCCAGGAAGCGCAACAAAAATTATTGCAGTATCCATTTCCCGGAAACATCCGCGAGTTAAAGTCTATCATCGAACTCGCTACAGTAATGGCAAGCGACCAGGAGATCAAACCTCAGGATATCAGCTTTAATAGTTCAACGCGCATCGAATCCTTCCTCACACAAGAAATGACCATGCAGGAGTACATGTATCGAATCATCCGGCATTACCTTACGAAATACGACAATAACGTCCTGGAAGTAGCCAAACGTTTGGATATTGGTAAATCCTCTCTTTACAGATACCTGAAAGAAATGGAAGAAGCAGGGATTTAATCTATGGAACTTCAGCAATACGTCCACCAGGGTTTCTTTTACAAAGCTGTTGTTGAAGATGGATCTGACTTGATTTTTATTGTTGATTATGAAGGGGCGATACATTATCATAATTCATCTGTACAAGATACACTGGGCTATCGCGGGCAAAGTCTTGTTGGAAGGAATTTCTTTGATTTCATTTTACCGACCACTGTTTCCGATCTAAAATCACAATTCAAAAAAAGTCAAAAAAAATCTTATACTGAAAAAATAGAATTTCAGTTTTTGTGCGCCGACCTCTCCTATCGTTTTCTCGAATACAATGCAATCAATCTAAAACACAAAGAGGGCCTTGAGGGATTTATTCTTGACTGCCGTGACATTACCGAACGAAAAAAGGACGCTGAAGAATTACTGCGACTTCAAAAAGCCAAGGAGCAATTCCTGGCAAACATAAGCCACGAAATCAGAACACCCATTAATGGCATTGCTGGAATGGTTGGCCTGCTGAGTCAAAATCCGAGTAATGATGATCGCGAAACGTATTTGAAGGCGATTGAACACTCTGCTGAAAATTTGAAGGTGATCATTAACGATCTACTAGATCTCGCCGCGATTGAATCCGGTAAACTAAGGTTCGAAAAAATAGGTTTCAACCTTTCAGATCTTGTTCCTGCACTTGTCAACACCTTCGCTTATCAAGCAAAGGAAAAGAAAATCAAGCTTGACTTTACTATTGATCCGAAATTGAATCGCATCCTTGTGGGTGACCCGGTACGCTTGAATCAGATCCTCATAAATCTGATCAGCAATGCTGTGAAATTCACACATGAGGGATCGATTGAAGTACGTTGTGCTCCAGAACGGGAACAGAAAGACACGATATGGGTTCGGTTTGAAGTAATCGACACTGGCGTTGGAATACCATCGGAAAAACTCAACACGATTTTTGAAAGTTTCAGTCAGGCCGATGCAAGCGTGACGCGCAAATACGGAGGAAGCGGTTTAGGTTTAACGATTGTAAAACAGTTGGTCGAATTGCAGCAAGGAAAAATTACGGTGAGAAGTGAAGAATACAAGGGGTCAACTTTTATCGTCTTGATTCCCTACGGCATCGGCAGGTCTTCCACGCTTACAAAGTCATCTGGCACTGCAAACACGATCTTCGACAAATCCCTTACACAAGACTTGCACGTTTTATTAGTTGAGGATAATGATATCAACCGTTTATATGCGGGAAGTATTTTAAAAAACTGGAATTGCAAAGTGGACATTGCCGAAAATGGCCTGGTTGCAATCGAGAAAGTCAAAAATAATTTATATGATGTTGTGTTGATGGATGTGCAGATGCCGGTAATGGACGGATATGAAGCCACACGCGCCATTCGTGTTTTGAATCAAAAACCTGAAGTACCAATCGTGGCGTTGACGGCAAATGCTACAAAGCCCGATATCGACAGATGCCTTGCTGCTGGCATGAACGATTATTTACCAAAGCCATTTACACCCGATGACTTGCGTCGGAAGATCATTGATGACTTGAAAATTAAGCCTTCTCCGTTGCGGAAAAAACTGGTAATAAAAAATGTGACCGCACCCAAAGTGGATTTGACATATCTCCGCTCGGTATCGGACAATAACGAGGAATTCATTAAGGAAATGATTCAAACATTCGTGCAGACTATTCCGGGAATATTGAACGAGATGGAAG
>CBQWHS010000090.1:0-9914 GCA_967728665.1 uncultured Chryseosolibacter sp.
GACGCGACCACCGTTGTAATAAGAAAGCTCGCGAAGTACGGGCCTGCCAGCATCACCGGTCGGGGGCGAAATTGTTGAAATCCTGGAGGCGGCATTCCGGGCCGATCGTCCATCCCAAACCCTCTCGGGCCATGTTCAAACATTCCTGTTAATGTTTCATGCGCATACCAATTCACCGAGCTCACCAACAAGACAAGGAGAAGGAGTGTGAAGATAAACACTGGCATTCCTTTCGAGGGAAGCAACACAGGTGTGAGGAACAGCAGATTGAAATAAAACAATGCGATCAACATCGCGTTACGAAACAAATGGGACCACAAGATCCTGATGTCAGAAAAATATGATGCTACCTCGTGACTCGGCGCAAATAGCAGCGGAGTGACGACAAATAGCGTCCATCCAGCCAAGTGGGCAAACATTTTAAAATACGAGTATGACTTGGTCATGCCAGGGGTCGCGGTTCTTACGCATGTCAATTATACGGATAACCGCAGCAAATAAATACGTCTCACATTGTGCAACATCTACACTTAAAGGTAGTGGGTCTCCACTCCTTAAATACAGGGCAGGAAGACGCCAATGTGAGAAAAACGGATGAAGTCGGAGAAGATTAAAAAATGTGTTCGGTGGAAGTGTTGCAAACTTGGTTAAATATTACATGAAACTTGCAATGCCAGTTACTCACTTTCAATATGGCCGATGTAGACAATTTACCCCAGCCTGCCCGTTGTAAAAAATTTTAATGGATGACTTTGTCAAATTTATCATGGAACGATGTTTACCCCTTTGATCTAAAAGGAATAAAAAGCTTTACCATTCTGACATGGAACGTACGTTAAGAATTCTGATCCTCGAGGATGTTGATGAAGATGTGGAGCTGATCAGACGAACGCTCACAAAATCCGGATTGCGATTCGAATCTAATCAAGTTGACTCCAGGGAAGGTTTTATAAACGCACTCAACTCATATCGTGCTGATGTAATTCTTTCCGACCACTCACTGCCTCAATTTAATTCTGTCGAAGCCCTTCAACTTTGTAATAAGGCCGGATCAAAAGTGCCATTCATTCTGGTGACCGGTGCTGTATCTGAAGAATTTGCCGTTACATGCTTAAAGCAGGGAGCTGATGACTATGTGTTGAAGTCTAATCTCGCCCGGCTGCCCAATGCTATTTCAAACGCGTTGAAGCAAAAGCATGCGGAATTGGAAAAGGCCAAGGCGGCAGAAGCGCTTCAATCACAAAACGCAGAATTGAAAAAAATCAATAAGGAACTTGACAGTTTTGTCTATAGCGTTTCGCATAATCTTCGTGCTCCGTTAATGTCTGTGTTAGGATTATTGGATCTGGCGAAGCATGAAAGTCATCAGTCTAATAGCAATTCACTTGATGATTATTTTTCGATGATGGAAACCAGTATTCATAAACTCGATGAGACTGTCAAAGAGATCCTTGACTATAGCCGCAATGCAAGGCAAAATCTCACGATTGAAAAAATTGATTTGATTCAAACAATAAACGATCACTTTGAAAAAATGCAGTTCATGCCTGGGACTGTTAGCATCTCGCGCGAAATCAAAATGGATGAGCAAGCTGAATTTTATTCTGATGCTTACCGTGTTTCAGTTATCATGAACAATCTCATATCAAACTCCATCAAATATTTTGATCCTCAAAAAGAGCAACCATTTATTCGTATAGAAGGAAAGGTAACTGAAGATTATGCCTCTCTTGATTTCATTGACAATGGCATTGGCATTGAACAGCGCTATTTGAATCGGGTTTTCGATATGTTTTTTCGCGGCACTGACAAAAATAAAGGTGCAGGCTTAGGATTGTACATTGTGAAAGAGGCAGTGGAGAAGTTGAAGGGAAAAATTACTGTTGAATCAGACGTGGGCCAGGGCACACGCTTTCACATCGAGCTGCCAAATAGTACCCGTTTGGAAACGAGGAAAGAAACAAAGCAAGAAGTCTCTGCGCGTTAAAACCAGGTTGATTTTTTTTTAGCGACGATTTCAAACACCAGAAGTGCTTACAAAAGGGCATCGCGCTCAAATGACGAGGAAATGAACAAGCCAGTTAATTCATAAGTCCATTCAATGACTATGCAATTAGAGCTGACAATGACTTCGAAAAATTTTCACCCTCGTTTCCACTTACGCGGTGGCAGCTTCAATAAATTAATTATTTAATGTCCGCCTCCCGGAGCCAGCAGAAAAATTCCTCCAGCGCAAGCTGATGAATCGCCAATAGCTTTGTCAAGCTCTTCAATGTTACATTCGCTTTTCCTTTTTCAATTCGCCAATATTGAATTAATGGCAAATCATATTCATTGACGAAGTCGCTTATGTTGTTAAAGCCTTTCTTTACTCTTAATATGCTCAGTCCTGTTCCAATCTTTAACAGGATATGAGTAAGTCCTTTAGTCGTTTGCATAGTTAAACCAACTTATCGACCCTCGTGTAAAAAATTTGTTGCCATAATCCTTCATCATAAATTTTACCGCAACTTTTATCCGTTGCAGGGTTTCGCTTCGCGCGATATAAATCGTTCAATTGGGAGGAAAGGCTTTGAATCTGCAACAATAGGATTAAACGGATTTTAGATTGATTTTAAACTATCAATGTCAGACTTTTCGAAGTAATCCTTCTGTGGAATTTATTTCACATGTTGGTTTATTTTTTATCTTTTGACATCATTTCTATTGCTGTGGAATATCAAATCGCACCATTGTCAGACCAGTCCATCAGTATTTCGCTGGGAAACACTATCACACCGGACAACACTCGAAGACTTTCTGCCATGAAAAATTGGCTGATCGATGCTTCATTACCGGGAGTGTTGGATATAATTATCGCGTATAGCTCACTAACAATTTCCTACGATTATTTTCAGGTGTATCAATCGAATCCATTACAGTCACCATTATTATTTTTTGAAACAAAATTGAGGAGAGCTTATAAGGAAGCAACGATCACGCAAGCAACAAGTAACCACTGGCGCATCCCCGTTTGTTACAATGAAAAAATGGGTCCGGACTTGCTTGCCGTTGCGCGTGAAAAAAACATTTCGCCGGAGTCATTGATAGAAATTCACACCAGCAAAGACTACACAGTTTTCATGATTGGTTTCTTGCCGGGCTTTCCCTATCTCGCTGAAGTCGATTCAAGAATAGAGATCGGTCGGAAAAAAACACCTCGTGCAAAAGTGGAGGCGGGCAGCGTAGGTCTAGCCGGAAAACAAACCGGCATCTATTCGCTTTCCTCTCCGGGAGGTTGGCAAATCATCGGCCGCACTCCCTTTCCGCTTTTTGACGCGACCGCAGAAAAACCAGTGCAGATCGAGATCAGCGATACCGTAAGGTTTTTTCAGATTACTGAAGAACAGTTCTACAATTTTTCAAAAACCCGATGAGTTTACTGTTCACTCGATCCGGAGTCCTCGACACTGTGCAAGACACGGGAAGAACCGGATATGCGCATTGGGGAATAAATCCTTCAGGAGCAATGGACTTGTTTGCTCTCATGGCTGCCAATGCTCTTGTGGGAAATAACTTTGACCAGGGCGTAGTAGAAATGCACTATCCAACGGCAGAATTACATTTCCGAAAATCAGCAATAATCAGTTTAACGGGAGCGGATTTTTCCGCTCAAATAAATGGAGTGAATGTCGCGCCATGGAAAACGATTTGCGTGCCTGAAAATTCAATCGTATCGTTCATCAAAAAAAATTATGGCTTTCGTTCTTATCTCGCAGTTCATGGGGGATTCAACATTGAGCCTTGGCTAAAAAGCCAAAGTACAAATCTGAAAGTTCGTCAGGGAGGTTATTATGGGCGTCCCCTTCGAAAGGATGATGAGTTGCAATTCAATCGACATGTTACTAAAACATCGTTGGAAATTTCCTCGTGGTCTTTTAGCTATCAAACAGTATATGATCGTGCGCAGCATATTCATTTTTTACCGGGAGAAGGGTGGCACTCGATGACACACCCAAATAAAAATCAACTACAGGCGCAGTCCATAAAAATTCTTCCCGCCTCCGATAGAATGGGTTATTGCCTCGACAACGAACCGATTGTCTTGAGTGATAAAAAAGAGAAGCTGTCTTCTGCAGTTGCATTTGGAACAATTCAGATTCTGCCAACAGGGAAATTAATTTGTCTGATGGCGGATCATCAAACAACGGGCGGCTATCCAACGTTGGGCTCGGTTATCTCAGCAGACTTACCAAAATTGTCGCAGTGCGCTCCTGGAACTTCAATTTACCTACAGCCAGTGGTCGCAGAGGAAGCCGAAAAAAGACTACTTTCACTGCATCAACATATTCGCGTTGCTGCATCTTCATTGACACAAAAACTAAAAGACATTATCGCATGACTATCGATCTTAATTGTGACATGGGAGAAAGCTTTGGGAATTACCAGCTTGGCGAAGATGAAGCGCTTATGCAATATGTGTCATCGATTAATGTTGCCTGCGGATTTCACGCTGGCGATGTTAACGTAATGAAAAAAACTGTGGACCTCGCCGCAAAATATAACATTGCCGTTGGCGCACACCCAGCGTATCCAGACTTGCAGGGATTTGGCAGAAGGGAGATGAAATTATCTGCGGATGAAGTTTACAACGTCGTTCTTTACCAGGTCGGCGCGTTGTGGGCATTTACGAAATCTGCCGGCATCAAGCTTGCGCATGTTAAACCACATGGTGCGCTCTATAACACAGCAGCAAAACAACCGACCATAGCTGAAGCAATTGTTCGGGCAGTGAAAGATGTTGGAATTAATTTAAAACTAGTAGGCCTTTCCGGTAGTTACCTGATCTCAGAAGGAAAAAAATCTGGAATCGAAACTGTTAATGAAGTGTTTGCCGATCGCGCCTACGCGGACGATGGTCAATTGATGGCTCGCGACAAACCAAATGCACTGATTGAGGATCCAGGTCGGGCAGCAGCGCAAGTTTTAAAAATGATAAAGCAAGGCGTTGTAACGTCAGCCAGTGGGAAAGAAGTCAACGTTGAAGCACAAACAGTATGCATTCATGGCGATGGAAAAAATGCACTTGCATTTGCCAAGGCGATTCACGGACTTTTAACAGCAAATAATGTCTCTATCCAGCACCCGTAAATCCGTTTTATTAGGTGCAGCATTTCTCATGGCGACTTCTGCCATTGGCCCCGGTTTCATTACACAGACAACGATATTTACTGAAAAGCTGAAGACCAGCTTCGGCTTTATCATCCTTTGTTCCGTAGTGCTCGACATTGTGATTCAGCTAACAATTTGGAGGGTAATCACGGTATCAGGATTAAGAGCACAAGATCTTGCAAACAAGGTTGTCAATCATTCTGGCTATGTCTTGTCGGCATTGATCGTAACCGGTGGACTCGCGTTTAACATCGGAAACATCGCAGGTGCATCACTTGGGCTTCAAGTATTGTTTGGAATTGACCTTAATGTTGGTGCGATCATCAGTGCCATCATTTCACTGCTTGTATTCTGGTCGAAGGAAGCTGGTGTCGCGCTTGACTGGTTTTCAAAAGTCTTGGGATTTTTAATGATCGGTCTTACTGGCTACATCGCTTTTACGTCGCACCCACCTCTAGCCACTGCGTTGCATCATACATTTGTTCCGGAGGTAATCGATTCCAATGCCATTATTATTCTGGTCGGAGGCACTGTTGGCGGCTACATTAGTTTTGCGGGTGCACATCGTCTACTCGACAGTAATATTATCGGTCCGGAACATTTAAATCATGTTTCAAACAACAGCGTGAAAGGAATTCTGTTGGCTTCATTAATGCGAATACTACTTTTCCTTGCTGCGTTGGGCATTGTTTCTGCCGGGCATTCTCTTGATCCTTCAAATCCGGCAGCATCTGTTTTTCAAATCGCCTCCGGCACAGTTGGATTAAAACTTTTCGGAATTGTGTTAGCCGCTGCTGCAATCACTTCTGTGGTAGGCGCTGCCTATACTTCAATGTCCTTTATTCAAACCTATAATGATTGGTTTAAGAAAAATTACCGAAACCTTATTTCAATTTTTGTCATCGTTTCAGCTTGTGCATTCATTTTCATCGGAAGACCAGTGAAAACGCTTGTTGTTGTCGGAGCATTGAATGGTTTCATTTTGCCGTTCGCATTGGGGATCATACTCATCGCGGCTCACCGAAAAAATATTGTTAACGATTATAAACATCCACGATGGTTAACGGTCTGCGGTTTCATAGTAGTTGTATTCTTGACGATCATTTCCATAAAGGTTTTTTTCTCTGACTTGTTTTAACCAGGGCTAACGAACGACTTTGAAAAATGTCCAGACCAAATGCAGCCCATAGTACTTTATTTCGATTTAATTCGAATAAAGATTCATTGTATACATCATTTTTTTGTTAATTTTAGTCAAGCCCATCGCATTGTCTGGTAAACATTCCAGGCATAATTCTAGAGATATTTTAGTTTGGATTTAAGTAACGGTATTGACAAAAATGCCTTGATGCTAAGGTTTTACTTCAACAAAAGGATAATTGTCGTATTTATCATCGCTTTGGCTATTGTTTCTTGGCTTGCGGTTGCCTCGTTCTTAAATAATAGAAGTTATTAGTGCATAAAAACATGGTAACCCATACGTTGGAGGTTCTTTTTAATACAGAACGGTTACTGGCAACGGTAACAAATCTGGAACTTGGCCAACGTGATTACGGAGCAGCATTTCACTTTACAATCCCTAATGAAAATGGAAGTTAATCAACAGGTAGAAATTCTATTGATCGAAGACAATCCTGATGATGCGGGTTTAACGATTCGTGCATTGAAAAAGCACAATCTCGCCAATAATCTCCTACATCTTCACGATGGAGAGGAGGCTCTTAAGTTTTTATATTCTGAACAGAACAAAGGCATTCCGAAAGTTATTCTCCTCGATTTAAAAATGCCCAAGGTTGATGGAATCGAAGTGCTCAGGAAAATTAAGTCTGATGAGCAAAAGAGAATCATTCCTGTGGTTGTATTAACATCTTCCAAAGAAGAACGGGATATCGTTGAAAGCTATAAACTGGGAGTAAACGCTTATATCGTTAAGCCTGTTGATTTCGACAAATTTGTTAAAGCTATTTCTGAAATAGGTTTTTTTTGGTTATTGCTAAATGAACCTCCTACTATTGCCTGAATCGAACCTGTAGAGCGCATGGAAAAAGACCCATTGAATATTTTATTGCTGGAAGATTCCAACGATGATGTCGGACTTATTGAGCGTGAATTAAAACGACAGGGAATAATTTTCCAGTCCCGAACTGTAGATTCACAGCAAGATTATATTCACGCGCTCAAGAGTTCAAGGCCGGATGTGATTCTCTCCGATCACAGTTTGCCTCAGTTCAATTCAATTGATGCGCTTAAAATTGCCCAGGGGATTGACACAAAAATCCCATTCATTCTCGTGACTGGATCCGTGTCGGAAGAATTCGCCGTAAGTTGTTTAAAGCAAGGTGCAGATGATTACGTTTTGAAAACGAATCTCGTGCGTTTGCCGACCGCAATCCGCAACTCGATACGGCAGAAACAAATTGAAGAGCAACGTAAGGACGCCGAATTTGCCTTGCGGTCGCAGAACGATGAGCTTGTAAAAATCAATAAAGAGCTTGACAGCTTCGTTTACAGCGTTTCACACAATCTCAGAGCTCCGCTCATGTCGGTGTTGGGATTACTCAACATCGTTCAATTGGAAAATCAGCAGTCAGCAAATGAGCAGTATTTTCAATTGATGCAGTCCAGCATTTATCGCCTCGATGAAACGCTCAAGGAGATATTGGAGTATTCGCGTAATGCCCGAAGTGAGCTGAAAATATCCAAAGTTGAAATCCGAAAGGTGATTGATGATTGCTTTGAAAGGTTGATGTACATGGAAGGGTCGGCCAAAATTTTGAAAGTAATTGAATGTGATGACAATCAGATTGCGTTCTCCGATGGTTATCGATTGAATGTGATTCTCGCGAACCTGATTTCGAATGCCATTAAGTATTTTGATCCCAATAAAGAATCCAGTAAACTCGAAATACTTGTTTCTGTTGGAGATGACGTGGTAGAGATGATCGTCCGTGACAATGGTATTGGAATTCCGGACCGCCATCTGCCAAAAATCTTCGATATGTTTTTCCGTGCCACCGAAAAAAGTGAAGGCGCAGGCTTGGGATTATACATCGTAAAAGAGACACTCGACAAGTTGGGCGGATCAATTCGCGTCACCTCCGTGCTGGACGAAGGAACAACATTTTTCATTCAGATACCGAACATGAGATCGGTGACCACAGCTCCGAATACCTGAGCTTTAGCTTCCATCTTTCTCTTTTGATTTGTAAATTCGAATACACTTTATTCCGATGAAATACATCTTCATCCTTTCGATTCTCTTGCTTGTGCAGGCAAGACAGAATTCCGACGGAAATGAAATTAGACTCAGTAAAAAAGATCTCAAGGATAAAATCATGGGCGGATGGGCCGGGCAAACCATTGGTGTAACGTTTGGAGGTCCTACAGAATTTCGCTTCAACGGCACTATGATACAGGACTACCAAAAGATCAAATGGTACGACGGATATCTAAAAGAAACCTATGAGAAAACGCCGGGCTTGTATGATGACCTCTACATGGATTTAACTTTTGTTGAGGTATACGAGAAAGAAGGATTGGATGCGCCCGTAAAATCTTTTGCGAAAGCCTATGCCGAAGCGGGATATATGCTATGGCACGCGAATCAAGCCGGCAGATATAATTTACTTCATGGAATGGAAGCTCCTGCTTCCGGACATTGGTTAAATAATCCACATGCTGACGATATTGATTTTCAAATTGAAGCTGATTTTGCAGGGCTGATGGCGCCAGCGATGCCACAGACTGCGTCGGAGATTAGCGACAAGATCGGGCACATCATGAATTACGGAGACGGCTATTACGGAGGTCTCTACATTGCCAACCTCTACGCGCACGCATTCACAACGAATAAGATCGGTCGAATTGTTAATGAAGCATTGAAGGCCATTCCAGAAAGAAGTCAATTTTACCAATGTATTAACGATGTCGTTTCGTGGCACAGGAAATATCCTAATGATTGGAAGCTTACCTGGTTTGAATTGCAAAAAAAATGGGCGGAAGACATTGGTTGCCCCGATGGTGTTTACAGCGTCTTCGACATCGATGCGAAACTGAACTCGGCTTACGTAACGCTTGGGCTTCTGTACGGTAACGGTGATTTTTCAAAGACGATGGAAGTTACAACACGCGCAGGACAAGATTCAGATTGTAATCCCTCATCTGCTGGCGGAATTCTCGGTGTGATTCTGGGTTACAGCAAAATTCCGGATTATTGGAAACAAGGACTGGCTGAAGTTGAGCCGGTCGATTTTAAGTATACGACCATGTCGTTAAATGATGCCTATGAAGCAAGTTATAATCAAGCGCTGAAAATGATTGAACGAAACGGTGGAAAGGTTAAGAACGATGATGTCGTGATTCCAATACAAAAAGTGACTGTTGTAAAATGGGAGCGTAGCTTTGAAGGCCATTTTCCAACAGAAAAGCGGTGGCTGGAAAATAAGATTGTGGAGAACGAGTTTGAGTTTGATTTCGAAGGGATCGGCTTTGTGATCAGAGGTGAGGCTGCGCCATGGAATAGCAATTCGGATTATGTCATTCGCGCCGAGCTATATCTCAATAATAAATTTGTTGAAAAGGTTGAGCTTCCTGCAAACTTCACAACCCGGCGTGCTGAGTTGTTCTGGAAATATCAGTTACCATTCGCCAAGTATACAGCGAAGATCAAGGTTCTTAATCCCTCGAAAGAACACCCACTTCGTGTAACTGATGCTGTGATTTACGGCGTGAATGATAAAGATTAAAGTTCGAAATACATTAAC
>CBQWHS010000091.1:0-9866 GCA_967728665.1 uncultured Chryseosolibacter sp.
TTAACGAACAATCGCAGAGCATTGATCCTTTCGGTTGAACGCGAGGATTCTCGAGGCGATCGCGACTTATATGTGTCATTCATTCAAAACGATAGCACTTGGAGTGAACCTGTGAATCTTGGAGATGCTGTAAACTCCGCGAGTGAAGAATCTGCTCCGTTCCTGGCTTCGGATGATAAGACATTATATTACTCATCGAAAGGGTTTAGTGGATATGGAGGAAGCGATATTTACGTCTCGCGAAGACTAGACGACACCTGGACACGCTGGTCAGAGCCTGAAAATCTTGGGCCTGAAATCAATTCCCCACAGGAAGATTTATTCTTCAACATTCCTGCAGAAAGTGAGTACGCATATTATTCGCGTGCAGTTAATGAAAACAACACCGATATCTTTCGCGTGAAACTCCCGATTGTAAAGAGTCCGGATCCGTGGGTGATTGTGAAAGGCAAGATCATCGACAAGAAAACCGGCCTGCCAATTGGAGCAAAAATTATTTATGAACGTTTGCCGGATGGAAAAGAACTCGGCATTGCGCAGTCAAACCCACAGACTGGCGAGTATGAGATCCGACTACCGGGTGGTCACCTTTATGGGGTGCGTGCTGAGGCGAAAGACAGAATTTCTGAAAGTCAAAACTTAGACCTGCGGAATATCACTGCGGAGACCGTGGTAGAACATAAGGACTTCAACCTCGATCCAATTCAAGTTGCACAAGTGGAGGAAAACGTTGTTATCTCACTTAATAATATTTTCTTCGATTTCGATAAGGCAGTCCTTAAAGACGAATCCTTCCCGGAACTCAACAGAATTGTATCACTGCTGGCGGATAAAGTTGGCCTGGAAATTGAAATCTCAGGTCACACAGATGCAACTGGTCCGGAGCAATACAATCTTGGATTGTCCGAACGCAGAGCTAAGGCAGTAACAAAATATCTCACGGAAAAAGGTGTTGTTGAATCGCGGATCAAAACAGTTTTTTATGGTGAAACGAAGCCAGCAGACAACAACGCCACAACTGAAGGAAGGAAGAGGAACAGAAGGGTTGAGTTCAAGATTTTAAAGATGTAACTTTAGGAAGAGATGAGCATTCGTATCTACACGTTGAGTGCATTTTTACTTGCAGCCACATTTGCCGTGTTTGGTCAGGTGGCCGACAGCCTGATAGTTGCCGAAGGAAAAATTTTTAACGCGGCAACAAAGGAACCGGTGACTGCGCGAATTACTTATCAAAGCTTGCCGTATGGGAACAAAGTTGGTGTGCTAACCACAAGCAACTATAGCTTTCCAATGTTTGATGGCGAAAAGTATTCGATCACTGTTGAAGCGTCTGGTTTTTCTCCCGTGAAGTATATGCTTGACCCAAGCCAGGCGAACGCGGAAAAGAAAGTCGTTAAGGACATTGAACTTTCAAATGGTGCAGCACCAAAAGCGCCAACGCACGCGATTGGTCAGGTTATGCGATTGAACAATCTGATCTTTGAAGTTGGTAACTCGAAAATAGATCCGGAATCATATCCTGAGCTTGATATCCTTGTCAATATGATGAAGGAGAGTCCAAACATGGTTATTCAACTTGAAGGTCACACTGATTATGTGGGTGCAGCGACCGAAAATCTTAAACTCTCCCAACGAAGAGTGGAGTCCATCCGCAATTATCTGGGTAGCAAAGGTGTTCAAAAGTCTCGTGTAAAAACAAAGGCGTTCGGCGGAACACAACCATTGTCACGTGATGATACTCCGGAAGCTCACCGATTGAACCGGCGAGTTGAAGTGCGGATCCTTCAGAATTAATTCGCTTTTTGCGAACGTTGTTGTACTGAATTATGGTGGCAACTTCAAACATCATTTCAATAAATCAAATCGATGAAATTTTTCATTCCTTAAAAACTTCGTTCATAGAAGTTAGGAAGGAAAAAATCGCCTCCAGGAGACAGCGCCTTTCAAAACTTAAAAAGTGGATCCATGAGAATCGCCCTCAAATTCATCAGGCGATGTTCAATGATTTTAAAAAACCCTCTGTAGAAGTTGACGCGATAGAATTATTTCATGTACTCAATGAAATTGATGTCGCGTTAAATAACCTGGAACGATGGACCTCACCAAAAAAAGTGGATGCCCCTATCACAATGATTGGAACGCGCTCATTTATTCAATGTGAACCTCGTGGTGTTTGCCTGATTATTTCCCCCTGGAACTATCCTTTTAGTCTTGCCATTGGTCCGCTAGTTTCCGCGCTTGCGGCGGGAAATTGTGTGATCATCAAACCGTCTGAATTGACTCCCAATGTCTCGGCACTTTTACGCCAGATGACGGAAGAAATTTTTGATAAAAAAGTCGTCGTTGTTATCGAAGGTGGGCCTGAAACATCTAAACACTTAATTCATCTGCCATTCGATCATATATTTTTTACGGGCAGTCCTCAAATCGGAAAAACAGTGATGAAGGCAGCTGCGGAAAATCTCACATCAGTCACGCTTGAGCTTGGTGGAAAGTCACCATCGATCGTCACCGCGTCAGCAAATCTTAAAGATGCCGCGCAACGTACAACAGTTGCAAAGTTTGTTAACAATGGTCAGACCTGCATTGCTCCCGATTATGTCCTTGTGCACGAATCGATCTCACAAAAATTCATTGAAGAGGTAATCAGTCAGACGAAAAGACTTTTTGGCGAAAATGAAAATTTTCAGGCATCCAAGAGTTACAGCCGAATTGTGAATGATCGTCACTTTTCCCGGATATCAGCGCTGATAGAAGACGCGATCAATACAGGAGCGAAAGTTGAGTGGAGTGGTGAATCAGATCCGTCGTCCCGGTTTATTCATCCGGTAATATTGTCTGATGTAGCTGCGCATGCCCGCGTTATGCGAGAAGAAATTTTTGGCCCGGTTCTTCCCATGTTAACATTTAAATCGATTGACGAAGCAATTCGCATCGTAAATGATCAACCCAAGGCGCTGGCTCTCTATATCTTCACACAACGGAAAAGCGATTGGCAACAAATATTGAATGAAACTTCGGCCGGTGGTGTTTGTATCAACGATTCAGGCATTCACTTTTTGCATCACAATCTTCCTTTTGGGGGAGTGAATAACAGCGGTCTTGGAAAATCTCACGGCCATTACGGCTTTCTTGCGTTTTCTCATGAAAAACCAGTTCTTAAGCAGCGAAACGGTTTAACTTCTGTCAGGGCATTCTATCCCCCTTATACAACAAGAACCCGCCAATTAATGGATTGGTTTTTGAAGCTGTTCTAATCTGAATATTTTATCTGAGTTTATGGAATACTCCAAAAATTGAGTCTCTGTTTTGTAAATTTGCACTCTTGTTTTCGTTATCTCTAAAACGTTTCTTATCATGAAAAAGGCCTTAAAGTGGTTTCTTATTATTTTCGGCGGATTGCTAGTCGTAATCATCGCGGCAGCTTTTATCCTTCCAATTGTTTTTAAAGATGACATCAAAGCAGCGATCGATAAACAACTCGCTAAGTCTGTTAACGCAGACGTAATATTTGATGTTGATAAATTTAATCTTTCACTCTTCAGGCATTTTCCGAACATTACAGTGACGATGGAAGACCTTGGCGTAATGAACCGCGCGCCATTTGAAGGCCAGATGCTTTTTGCAACACACAAATTTGAAGTTGAGGTAAATCTTAAGGACATATTGTTTGGCAATCAACTTCGTGTCAAAGGTATCTCGTTGATCAAGCCGGTGATCAATGTAAAAGTTTTACCTGACGGAAAGGCGAACTACGACATTGCTATTCCTTCTGCCGATACTACAACTGCCACTGAAGAGTCAGGAGATTTTTCTTTTGGGATTGACCATTGGGAGCTGGTAGATGCGGATGTTACTTACGATGATAAAACGCTTCCTTATCTTCTTGAGATAAAAGGTATGAATCACAGCGGAAGTGGTGACTTCAATCAAAATGAATTCGATCTCAAAACAAAAACAACGGCAGATTCGGTAACAACTTCATTTGATGGAACGGAATACCTGACGGATAAACATGTTGACATTGATGCAACAATCAGCATCAGCGAAAATTATTCAAAGTATACATTTAAGGAAAACACTGTGAAGCTCAATGACTTTGGAATGAGCTTCGATGGCTGGTTCAAGATGAATGAAAATGATTTCGGAATGGATATCAATTTCAAAAGTCCTGACAATTCATTTAAGAGTCTTCTTTCAATTGTGCCGGGTGTTTACACAAAGGATTTCAACAACATTAAAACGTCTGGCGATCTTGCATTCACTGGAGCGGTGAAAGGAACCTACAGCGAGAAACAAATGCCAGCATTCAATTTGAATCTGTTGGTGAAAGATGCAATGTTTCAATATCCGGATCTGCCAACGGCGATCAACAACATCAACATGGATCTTTTGGTCGACAACAAGGATGGCGTAATTGAAAACACCATTATCGATTTGAAGAATCTTCACCTTGATTTCGGATCGAACCCTGTTGACGCGAAAGCCAAGATCACCAAAATGTATCCAACCAATCTTGACGCAACGCTTGGCGCGAAATTAAATCTAGCCGAGCTTACAAAGATGTTTCCAATGGAAGGATTAGAAATGCGTGGGAGCTATGATGTGAACCTGAAAGCAAAAGGTATATACGATAGTTTGAAGAAAATTATTCCCGCTATAGATGCACGGATGGCACTCAGTAACGGTTTTGTGAAGTCAAAAGATTTCCCAGTTCCTATGGATGACATGCGTTTCAACGCCACCATTAAAAACACTTCAGGTAAAATGGCCGAAACGTTTATCGATGTTAAGGACTTTAATATGCTGATGGATGGTGAAAAACTTGCAGCTACGCTTCACCTGGAGAACCTCGACAATTACACGTGGGATTTGAAATTGAATGGAGGAATTGATCTTGAAAAAATGACCAAAGTATTTCCATTAGAGGGAATGACACTCGCCGGCAAAGTGAAAGCAAATATTGAGACCAAAGGAAAGTACTCTGATGTGCAAGCCGAAAAATATGATCGCCTCCCTACGAGCGGAACAGCTTCGCTTGCTGATTTTAAATACATCACAAAAGATCTGCCTCAGGTAACGTTGAGCTCTGCTTCAATGGTATTTGATCCTAAGAAGATTGACTTGCAAAAACTGAACGGTACGATTGGCCGGAGTGATTTTGCTGTCACGGGTTCGGTGCTGAATTACCTTGGCTATGTATTTGGCGAAAATGAGACGATAAAAGGGAATGTGAATTTCAATTCAAATGTTTTTGATCTAAATGAATTCATGACCGATGAAGAGACGCCGGCTGCGGAAGACACCGCATCATTCGGAGTGATTCCGATTCCGACAAACATCGACTTCGTGCTTCATTCAGATATCAAGTCTGCCAAAATGATGGACTACAAAATCACAAACGCTACAGGTGATATTATTGTCAAAGACGGAATTGCAAACATGAAGGGTTTAAGCTTCAATATGCTTGGCGGATCTTTCGTTGTTAATGGAACATACAACACCAGAGATATTAATCATCCGAAGTATGACCTCGCCTTGAAGATTCAGGATGTGTCAATGAAGGATGCCGCAGGCGCTTCATCAATTGTGCAAACTTATGCTCCGATCGCAGGCCTTGTGAATGGAAAATTCTCAACAGATTTCTCCCTGAATGGTGAATTGAAACAAGACATGATGCCGAATATGGCCACAGTGAATGGAGGCGGTTTGATCAAGATCGCCCAGGCCGCACTCAAGCAATCAAAATTGATTTCAGGTGTAACTTCTCTCACAAAATTGCAGGACACCGATGAAGTTACGTTGAAAGATGTGTTGATGTCCGCTACACTTGTTGATGGAAAGTTGAGCGTGAAACCATTCGATGTGAAGTTCGGTCCTTATAAAACCACTGTTGTTGGGGCAACAAGTATGGACGGAACTATTGACTACAGATTGAAGATGGACGTTCCTGCAAATAAACTTACTTCCGAGTTTAACGGTCTCATTTCAAAATACAGTACTACGAAAACAGATCCGAATGCTCCAGTACCGTTAACGATTGGCGTTGGCGGAAAATACGATAACCCGGTTCCTAAATTATTGATGGAGGATCAGAAAGATCAGGTCAAAGATGCGGCAGTGAATGCAGCTAAGGAAGAGGGAACAAAAGCGCTGCAAAAAGCGGTAAAAGGTACTGATGCCGAAAAAGCATTGAACAGCATTTTAGGAGGAGGTAAAACTCAACCAAAAGATTCGACTGGAACTGCAGCGCCTGCCGACACGACTAAAAAAGTGAACACTATCCCAACGACAACGGAAGAAGTAAAACAAACCGTAGAAGATGAAGCGAAGAAGAAAATTCAGAATCTTCTAAAAAGAAAGAAGAACTAAGAACAGAAAGAAATTAGGAATACAAAGTGTCTGATGAGCGTAAAAACTTGTCAGACATTTTTTTTGTAACTACAGTTCATCCGCCACATTTCTCCATTTACCGTCAGATTAATGGCCTCATGGACAATTGAGCCTTATGCTTGCTTGCGCCCGTATTAACGGCACTTAACTTACCCGCCCATGAGGACTTTTTGGAGAATTATGTTTGTCGTACTGCCATTTTTGTGGAGCGTGTGGATAATGCTTTCGAATTAAATAGCTATGGCGTTTTGTTAATGACTAGTCTGTTATTCGTTTCGCTCGATTGAAATAGTACTTCTGCACGTGTCTTGATTCAGCCCCGAAATCCAAATAAAAAAGGTCCAGAATTTCTGAACCTTTTGATTTTTGTTTCGCTCTATGCTGTGAGCTGGATTTCTTCTCCTTCTTTATTCAGGAATTTGTATTCAGTGATTCCCATCGAGGTATCTTTCACCATGGAGATCCATCGTTTGTATTTGAAATACCAATTCAATCGTTGAGAAATTAATCCCTTCGTGAAGAACGCGTGCAAATAAGGATGTAACGCCAGCACAAGATCTTTCTCGTTTTGCTTCGTTACCAAATGTTCAATATTTTTTTCGATCAGATCAGACACAAGAATTGATGCAGTGATCTTTCCGGTTCCGTTGCATGTAGGACAAACTTCTTTCGTGATGATGTTCATCTGCGGTCTCACACGCTCACGCGTGATCTGCATCAAACCAAATTTTGAAAGTGGAAGCACAGTCGACTTCGCTTTGTCGTCCATCATTTCCTCTTTCATAACTTTATAAATGAGTTTCTTGTTGTCAAGACTTCTCATATCGATAAAGTCAATCACGATAATTCCGCCCATGTCCCGAAGACGAAGTTGGCGAGCAATCTCTTTTGCTGCTTCAACGTTTACCGACAACGCTGTTGTCTCCTGATTTTCTTCACGGTTGGATTTATTTCCGCTGTTCACATCGATCACGTGAAGTGCTTCGGTGTGCTCGATGATCAAATAACCTCCGCCTCGCAGACTCACAGTCTGTCCAAACGCAGATTTGATTTGCTTCTCGATGCCATAGTGTTCAAAGATCTTAGCCTTACCACTGTAGAGCTTAACAATCTTTTCTTTATCTGGCGCAATGGTTTTGATGTACGTACGGATCTCGTCATACATCTTTTTATCGTCAACATGAACATTGTCAAAAGACTCATTCAATAAGTCGCGCAATATGGAAGACGTTTTATCAAGCTCGCCGATTACTTTATCGCGTGGATTAGCTGTCGGGAGCCGTGTCATTCCTTCTTCCCAGGTCTTTGACAAATTTCGAAGGTCACGATCAAGTTCGGCTACCTCTTTATTCTCGGCAACCGTCCGAATGATGACACCGAAATTTTCCGGTTTAATGGATTGGATTAACCGAAGAAGACGTTTCCGCTCTTCGCTGCTGGTGATTTTTTTCGATACACTTACGGCATTGGAAAACGGTACCAACACGAGGTATCGACCAGCTAAGGATAACTCACAGGATAATCGTGGCCCTTTTGTTGAAATTGGCTCTTTAACAATCTGAACCGGTATCATTTGACCTTTGGCAAGCTGCTGGGTTATTTTCCCATGCTTATCAATATCCGGTTCGGTGTTGAATTTATCGAGCTTCGCACCATTCATCTTTTTACCGCGAACCAGTTTCGTAAACTTTTGAAGTGAACTAAACTGAGGTCCGAGATCGAGGTAATGAAGGAAGGCATCTTTGTCGTATCCGACATCAATGAAAGCTGCGTTTAATCCGGGAACAACTTTCTTCACTGTTCCAAGATATATCTCGCCCACTGTAAACTTGCTTCCCTCTGCCTCCTGGTGGAATTCAACCAGCGTCTTATCTTTTAGAAGGGCTATACGACATCCGTCTTGAGTTGCACTAATTATTAGTTCATTGCTCAAAGGACAAAAGTTAAAAGTAGAATTGATGTGTATAGAGACCCGCGCTACTTTGAGCGCGGGTTATATGAAGATTATTTCTTCTTATGTCTGTTTTTTCTAAGACGCTTTTTGCGCTTGTGCGTGGCCATTTTGTGCTTTTTTCTTTTCTTTCCGCTTGGCATAGAATGTTTTGGTTTTTGCCCCGAGGTGTCGGGGACGGTTTTATAAATTATTTTAAATCTTTCAGATACGAATCGACAGTTGCCTGAACTGCAGGATCCTTATCCATTTGTTTCACTTTTTCAAATTGCTCTTTGGCTTTCACCTTGTCACCACTATTCATCCACGCGAGTCCAAGCAGCAGCTGACCTTGAATATGATTCGGATTAACCGAGACTAATTCTTCGAGTCTCTCAATTGCCCGGGCGTATTGCCCTGATTGAATCGAAAGCATGCCCATATTAAACAGTGCCAGCTCATTCTTCGGATCTTTCGCCAAAACCTCCCTCAGCATTGTAATTCCCTGCATCGGGCTTTTCGAGGTGAGATAGGTCATTGCCATCTTTGTTTTCACATTCAAATTCCAAGGCTGTTTTTGCAACACTTTGCCATAAAACTCCTGAGCTTTCGAAGCAAAAACGGATTGCTTGGATTGATCAATTGCGAGCGTATAAGCCTGATAATAATTATCTCCGGCTTTCGTCCAGCTTTCAGTTGTGTTAAAGAACTTCGATGACTCTTCCGCGAACCATGCAGCGCTATCAAATTGATTTGCAACTTGGTATAGGCTCGCTAAAGAGTCGGCAAAGATAGCATTTTTTTCATTCGCGCTACCGTTGGCCAGCTCAGCACGCAATTGGCCGATTTGATTTTTTACTGCGGCAGGGGTTTGGACGTGAGTGTCGATGTGCGATGAAACAGAGTCTGGGTTGGCAACGTTGCCGCCATCTGCTTCATTCTCAACAACTGCTTTTGGCAATTGAAAAATCAACCAAATGGCGATTGCAGATACAGTAAATAAAATAATACGTCTCTTAAGCATGATGTCCGATGGGCAGACGGGTTATCAAAATTATGAAGGCCACACGGAAGGCTTACTTGTCGGTAAGCTGCTTTACTTTTTCGCTATTCTTGATCTTGTTTATGAAGATCTTTGCTGGCTTAAAGCTTGGAATGAAGTGCTCTTCAATCACCAGGGCCGTGTTTCTGGAAATATTTCTGGCGATTTTCTTTTTGCGTTTCTTGTTAATAAAGCTTCCAAAACCGCGGATATAAATGTTGTTTCCATTTGACATGGAAGTTTTCACCACGCTGAAAAAAGCTTCGACTGATGCCGTTACATCAGCTTTATCAACTCCTGTCTTTTCAGCGATCTCATTAATTATATCTGCTTTGGTCACGGTAGTATTATTTAGGTCGAAAAATTACAGGAGGGCAAATTTAGTTTGCGCTGCCAGAATTAAAAATGAATATTGAAAAAATTGATTATCAAGGGGATGGACAAACGATATTTTTCGGAAAAACTCGTTAAGTGGTACGAAAATCATCTTCGAGACCTTCC
>CBQWHS010000092.1:0-9778 GCA_967728665.1 uncultured Chryseosolibacter sp.
ATAACACTGAACGGAATTCGAAAGAGTTGTCCACAAAAGATCAGGCGGCATTGGGCGCTAAGGCTCTGGAATCTAAAGATGGCAATCCTGATGCCAGCCTGATTCTTGATGACAAGAAGGAATCATTCGATGCAAAAGAAAAGATCAATGCAGACATAGCGTCGAATGAACAGCCGGCTTTCATAGCCAAAAATCCCAAGGCTTCTCAATCGGAAACCTTTTTCAAAAAGAAAGAAAGAGAATCAAGCAATGATTTTGTTTCAACATCAAAATCTACAGGAATAACCAGAACTTCTTCGGAAGTTTTTGAATCCAGTAAAGATGCGACTGATCCGTTGAGCGAGCAAACAAATAGCGCAAACCAAACTCTTATCACGAGGGAAAATGCTGTGCTAACCGCACCAGTAATTGAGCCCGATGTGGCAGACTCTGTTGCCGAAATAAAAATGGGGAAAGCCAAAACAGTCAAGGGAAATACCGATGAAAATCAGGAAAAAAATAAGTCGAACATTTCTGGACGGTTTAGTATAGCTGCTGTTATTTCACCCGACTACAGTTCAACAGAAATGGCAAATTTTTCTTCGCCGGGTAAATCATATGGTTTATTAATTGGGTTCAATGTATTCAAACGCTTGTCGATTTCTTCCGGGTTGTTTAGAAGTTCTAAACTATACACGGGATATGGTAGCGATTATCAACCTCCCGCAGGTTATTGGGAGCGTCGAACCAATGGTGTCGTTCCTGATGAGATCAATGGCAACTGTCAAGTTTGGGAAATTCCCCTAGTGATTCGGTACGACATAATTCAACGGCCAAAGTCGCGGGTGTATTCTGCGCTTGGTGTGACGAGCTATTTGATTACCAGCGAACGTTATGCTTATTGTTTTAACAGTCCAAACCCGGGAGCAGCGAGCGGTTGGTCAACGGAAAAATCGACAAGCTATCCGTTTGATGTTGGCTACTTCTCTGTAGGCTATGAACATAATTTGACGCGGCATTTGTCATTGGGAATTGAACCGTTTATGAAGATACCCTTTCGGGGAATGGGCTGGTCGAACGTGAACATCTATTCGACCGGAGCATACTTCACGGTTCGCTATCGTTTTTTAAAAAATATTGCAAACCACTAATGTCTATTGATATGGTAATGAGAACGCAAACGGGGAATGTCAGCCATGACGTTGTTGTCACCCCAAAAAAGTTTTATGAAGATTCGTATGCAGCGATATCATTTGTAGAATCCGTACCATGTGTGAAGATAACACTGTCGGGAGTTCCTCACAGCAGCGATCACTACATGTTTGTTCAGAATAAGGTTGTAGAGTTTGTTAACCTTGAAGTTGATAATTATTGCAAGCTTCATCTCCTGACAGACTGCACACACTCAGGCTTTGTCCTCAAAGAAGATATTGCCTATTACCAATCAACGATCGTTCCCGCATTCGAGAAAGCGGGAATCCGTTATCACGCAATTGTTCTTCCTCAAAGTATTCTCAGCAAGATATTGTTGAGCGAAATAACATTGTCTACAAAAAAAATGAAGGTTGAATTTTTCAACAATGTAAGCGGTGCCAGCAAGTGGTTGAAGAACCGTTAAAATTCTGTTTGTTCAGTCTACCTCGTAAACACAAGCGTTCATCACCAACCTTTGGGAATTAATTGCCTCATTGGCTAGATTGCCAATCTAACGTCAACTCATGAGGTTCTTATCGATTTGTATCTTCTTTGCGTTGTATTTAATCACGTCTGACGCAATTGCTCAGACGTTTTCTAGCTCAGAAATTTCAACATGGACTGCGCAGGCTAAGGCAGTAACAATCACACGCGATCGCTATGGAGTTCCTCATGTCTTTGGCAAAACAGATGCTGACGCTGTCTTTGGACTGTTGTACGCGCAATGTGAAGACGACTTTCCAAGGGTTGAGTTAAATTATATTACGGCGATGGCGCGCCTCGCAGAAGTAAATGGCGAAGCAGACATCTACACCGATTTGGTAACGCGTTTGCTTTCAGATACCACGGTGGCAATGGAGCGCTACAATAATTCTCCTGCTGATTTTAAAAAATTGTTCAATGCATTTGCGGATGGAATAAATTATTTCTTGTACACACATCCGGCGACAAGGCCAAGATTGCTTACGCGATTTAAGCCCTGGATGCCACTATTATTTCCGGAAGGAAGTATTGGTGGCAATCGCAGTGCAATTTCGATTGATCGGCTGAAGGCATTTTATTCCGGAGAGCGATCTGCTACAGGTTCAATTTTCAATGTTGATGAAGAATATTCCAAAGGATCAAATGGTTGGGCAATTGGAGCAGCGCGCACAGAAAACAATAATCCTATCTTACTTATTAACCCACACACATCGTTTTATTTCCGATCTGAAGTTCATGTAAAAAGTGATGAAGGGTTGAATGTATATGGCGCTGTCACGTGGGGACAATTTTTTGTCTACCAGGGATTCAATGAGACTTGTGGCTGGATGCATACAACCAGTCAGGCCGATGCGACTGATGAGTATGCGGAAAAAATAATTAAAAATGGAAATGCTGTTTCGTATGAATACAATGGAAAGTTGCTCCCCGTAAATAAGAAACCATTACGAATATTTTATCGATCTGAAAATGGATTGAAAGTAAAAGATTTTACTGCATTCAGAACGCATCACGGACCGGTAATAGGAGAGGAGAATGGTCGTTGGATCACATTCAAGATGCTCGATGATCCGCTGGCAGCCATTACACAATCTTTTATGCGAACGAAATCAAAAGACATGAAAGATTTTGTCCGATGGATGGAACTGAAAACAAATACTTCCAATGGAACTACATTTGTTGATAATAAAAAAAACATTGCTTACTGGCACGGAAACTTCGTTCCGAAACGTGATCCAAAGTTCGATTGGTCCAAACCTGTTGATGGAAGTACATCGGCAACGGAATGGGACGGACTCCATGACATTAAGGATTTGGTTCAGATCATTAATCCGCCGAATAGCTGGATTCAAAACTGTAATTCTACTCCCTTCAGCGGTGCGGGCGAAAACAGTCCCAGAAGGGAAAATTATTTTTCATACATGGCGCCAGATGCAGAGACCACGCGAGCAATCAATGCTGTTCGACTCTTGAGTAACGAATCGGAATTCAACATAGATAAAGTCATCCGTGCTGCCTATGACAATTATCTTGCGGCATTCGAAAATATGGAGCCGTTGTTCACGGCTTACAACGAATCTAAAAATGAAGAATTAAAATTGCTGCTGAAGGAACCGGTGGAAATGCTAAAAACGTGGGATAAGCGATCTTCCGTTTCATCGATTGAGACTTCGTTGGCAATTCATTGGGCGATGGAGATGCGGAAAAATACTTCACTCCAAGTCGGTGCTTCTGATGATCCTAAATTGGTAGCGTTGCAATCTGCAATGACCCAGCTTCAGCAACTCTATGGCACTTGGAAGGTTAGGTGGGGAGACATTAACCGATATCAACGCCTGACTGGTGAAATAAAGGAAACGTATGATGATGAGAAACCAAGCATTCCCGTCGGCCTTGCATCCGGATCTTTCGGATCATTGCCAGCATACAATAGCCAAATATTTCCCGGCACGAAGAAACGATACGGAACCGTTGGAAACAGTTTCGTATGTGTTGTTGAGTTCGGACAAAAAGTGAAGGCGAAGTCGATCGTCACGGGTGGACAATCCAACAATCCAAATTCAAAACATTTCGTAGACCAAGCTGAGCAATTCCTTACCGGAAAATTCAAGGACGTCTTCTTTTATGATGAAGACATCCGGAAAAACACGGAATCAAAGTATGCTCCAGGGCGAGCTCATTAATTCGTTCTAGAGCCGTTTACTGAAAGGATTTTTTTCCAGCGTTGTTCCTGTTGGAAGTTCAAATATCTTATCGTCAAGCGAACTCTTGGTTATTTGTGTCGCAATACTTTCAACGCTAAATTCTTTTGTGTCAACTGAAATTTTCAGCGGTACGGCTTTAGCTCTCGAAACAAATTCGTTCCAGTTTTGAAATTTATGCTTTTCAAAATACTTCGGATCGATCTTTAAACTTTCATTGTACCAATATTTTTGAATCCCGCTCTTGCAAGTGAGTGTAAGCTCATCGCACGAGTATCCCAAAATTTCAATTGCATTTTTCTTCACTTCCGCTTTTAACACTTCATCGGGATAATCGCTGCCATCGTCCCAATACACGGACGGCGACATAGACATTTTCGTGTATAACTTGTTGTCTTTGCTGAGATAGATCTGCCATTGTAAAACCTGGCCATTCGGAACATTTTTATAATTTCCACCTTTGAAATAGAATTCCTGGCTGTTGCCAAGCATCATGTTGAATTGCTCATCCGGAATGGCAGTATTTTTACTTTTGTACACATTGCTATAAGTGACTTTACCTTCAAAATCTTGTGTAAAGCCAGTAACGACAATTCCGAGGAGGAAAAGTATTGCGAATCTTATTTTCATGATGAGTTAGTTTTTAGTTGCCTGATGTTAATGGATTTCCCATGGAGTCAAGTTCGACAATTTTTCCTTTGAATTGTTCAACTTCTTTTCCCTGAGTCTTTTTATCACCGACAATTAAGTAAACTATATCTTTTTCAGCAATATACTTATCAATGATTTTATGGAAATCGTCGAGCGTCATTTGCATCAGTTGTTTTTGCTCTTCTTCGATAAAGCTCTTCGGTTTTTGGAATTTGCTAATTTCCCGCAATGCTCCAAGTTTTGCACTGAGACTTTCATAGGCGAGTGTATTACGCTTAAGTATTTTGTTTTTTGTAGTTTCTGCTTCTTTGTCAGTGAAATTTTTGCTGTAGTCTGCAACAATGGATTGGACAATTTGAAGGGATGGCAACGTAGCGTTACTTCTCACGCTTGTATTTATTCCGAAGATTCCTTTTTCCCGCGTTTTCATCAGGAATGAGTACGCTCCATACGTGTATCCTTTTTCTACACGCAACGTTTGAAAAAGTTTTCCGCTTGAGCCGCCACCGAGGATCTCGCTTGCAAATTCAATTTTGCTGCTTTCAGGATCATTGGCAGAAACAGCCAGTTGGCCTGCATAAATTACGGATTGCTTAGCCTCAGGAAAATCTATGAAATACACATTGCCACCGGCTACCTGTTGTGCTTGTGAAATTACCGGAGCATTCACGGGTTTTGTTGCCCACGCTTTTTCGATGCTGCCTAATGCTTTGACGACACGCGCCTGATCAATGGCGCCAGCGATATGAAATGCTGCACTTGCGGGCGAGATGTAGGATGTATAATAATTTTTAAGATCATCGAGCGAAATGTTTGTGGCGCTTTTTAACGTTCCGTTTGTTGGCAAGCTAAAAATGTGATTGGCCCCATACATGAGTCGGTTGAAAGAGCGACTCGCGATCTGCGGTGCATTAGCTTCTGCGCCTTTAAGATTTGTCTCCAGCGCTTTTTTCAAGCGATCATACTCTGTCACATCCCAACGTGGCTGCAAAAGTATTTCCTGCGCAAGCATAAGTGTTGACTCGAAGTTTCGGGACAGGCAATTTGCCACAAGCCTTACTTCCTCATTCGTGCATTGCACATTAATAGATGATCCGAGAAGTCCAATCGCTTCTTCCGACTCAGCAGGAGTTCGATTCACAGTTCCTTGCATCAGTAGCTGACTCATTAAATTTGCGACTCCCGCTTTTGCGATTGGATCAAAAGAATGGCCTCCCGGGATTGTGATGTCAAAAGTTACCAGCGGAATTTCATTATTCTCAATACCGACAACCTTTAACCCATTGGTAAGTTTAAAATCGAAGACGGAAGGCATTTTGAATAATGGAGCCTGTCCGAATGCGGGCTCAGAGCGATCGTATTTCGTTGGTGTTTTTGGAATATTGGCTTCTTCTCCACGGCTCACGTTTTCATTTTGTACGCCGGATACGACCTGCTCAATCCAGACACTGGCTTTTGTTGATCCAGTTACCGCCAGCTCAGTTTGAGCTTTAGGAACAACACTGGTCATCAAATAATTTTTTCCTTTGATGTATTGGTTGTACACACGGATAATGTCTTCGCGCGTCACGGCTTGAGTAAGCTCTGCTGTTTTAGTTATGTACGCAGGATCTCCTTTAAATTCGTTGTCTTGTGCGAGTGTAAATGCTTTGTTTAATACCGTTCCGATTCCCTGGTAAAGTCCGGTTTCCTGTTCTGCTTTTACGCGTTGCAATTCACTATCGCTAAAGCCATCTTTTTCGAAGCGCGCCAGACCTTCGTCAATCGCGGTCTTCACATCGTTGAGGTTGACGCCTGCATTTGCGCGAACGCGAATCAAAAATTCTCCGGCAATTTCATTACTGTTCTGGCCGGAAAATGCACCAGGAGCGAGTTTCTTTTCTTCAACAATTATTTTAAATAAGGGAGATTTTCTGCTTCCACTCAGTAGCTCGGCAAGGATGTCCAGCGCATACATGTCCTTATGATAGTTCTCTACCGATGGGAATACTATTCGCAATTCAGGGAGCCGTGCGAAATTATCTTCGAAAAAAAATGATTTTATCTGATCCAGGTTTACCGGCTTAGCTGAAATCGGGTTTACATCCGGCCCCTTTTTTATTTCGCCGAACCAACGCTTTACTTTTTCTTTCGCGTCTTTGAGATTGATGTCACCTGCAATAACGAGTGTTGCATTGTTCGGTCCGTAGTACTGATTATAAAATTCTTTCACGTCATCCAAAGTCGCAGCTTGCAAGTCTGGCAGAGAGCCGATAACTGTCCAATTATACGGATGATCTTTTGGATACAAATTCGATCGAATGATCTCTTCCGTGTAACCATAGGGAGCGTTATCTACCCGCTCGCGTTTTTCGTTTTTCACGACTTGTTTCTCGGCTTCAAGTGCTTCCTTTGTCACGGTATTGATCATGTAGCCTAGTCGATCGGAATCGATCCACAGTATTTTATCGAACGCATCTTTTGGCACGACTTCATAATAGATTGTTCCATCATTCCACGTTCCACCATTTCGCTCGCCACCCCATTCAGGAATGAGCTTTCGGTTTGCTCCCTGTGGAGTATTTTCAGAGTCATTGAAGGACATGTGTTCAAAAAAATGAGCGAAGCCCGTCTTGCCAGGTTTTTCCCTGTTTGAGCCAACGTGCATAACCGTCGCCACCGCTACAATCGGATCTGAATGGTCTTCATGGAGCACTACCTCCAAGCCGTTATCGAGCGTGAACTTTTCGTACGGTAGTGTGAACGTTGTTTTTTTATTGGGCACCTTTTGTGAAAACGAATCTTGCAAATTCGTTAACGTGAACAAGCCAATTAGCGAGACATAATAGACACATCTTTTCATGATCGGAGAGTTGGATTTTGAATAAGGTAAATTTAGAGCAAAGATATGGAGTTCGCTGACCGGTCGTAAAAACAAAAGTGGCAATTCAATTGGTGAATTGCCACTTAAGGTGAACTATTAATGTCTTACTTTTGGGGTCGTTCCTTTTAAATAAATACCGCGTCTTAGGGTAATGGAATTAGGCGGCTTTTGCAGCGCTCTGCATAGTGGTCGAGAGAATTGTATACGCGGCAACCCAAGCCTCTTTATGATCGTTTGTCCAATTGCTACCCATACCTTTTTCCAATGTCCAAAGAAGTGCACTGGCAACAGTGGCGTAATGCTCAGGTTTCACATTGTATTTAGCATGGCGTTCTCCAAGTTGTTTCACGTCATTAACAACTTCGCCAAGATTGTTTAATTTTTTTACAACAAATGTGATCATATTCACAAGTTTTGTTGCCTGCGTGTTAATGTCTTCTTTGAAAAGTGATTTCAGCGAAGGATCGACAGTGAAAAGGCGGTCATAGAAAATTGTTCCTGCTTGTTTAGTATTCATCAGGATGTAATCCCAGGAATCCATTACGAGATCGATTTGTTTTTGAGTCATATAAAATTATTGGTTTGTGGCAATCTTTAGTGGAGAATAGGCTTCGAGTGCGGCTTCGTTTATTTGTTCAAGTGATCTTATTTTTCGCGTCAGTCTATCCACCACCATTTGGTGAATAGACGCCTGATTCTCCAACTGTGAAGCAAGTAATTCGGCATCATGTTTTTTCTGAAGTTCGAGCTCCGCGTGTTTGCGCTCAAGTTCAACTTTTGACAACTCAAGAGCCGTTAACTGGCGACTTAACTCTTCCTGGGTTGCCTGAAGCTCTTCAATGTTTTGTTGCAACACTCTTTCTTTTTCTTCGAGCTGGGATGATAGCTCCTGTGAGTTTGCTAATAATTTGCTGCGTTTTTCTTCGTCTGTTTTTTTGAAGATCATTGAGGCTATGCTTTCCGCTACTTCGCATAAAAAATTCACTTCATATTTTTCAAACGGGATAAAAGAGGCTAATTCAATAACTCCGATCTTGTTGTCACTGCTTATTAAAGGAATTAGAATAAGATATGCTGGTGTTGCTTCTCCGAGGCCTGATGTGATCTTGATATAATTCTTGGGAACTGATGTTAGAACAATTGGACTTCCTTCCATAAAGCATTCCCACACCAAACCATGTCTGCATTCAATGCGTTTGTCATAAAATTTTCGCTTGTCATAAGCATACAGACCATTGAGGGCAAAATGCTCGTCAGCAGGATCGTTATTGTTGTATAAGAAGATGCCGCCCTGGTTGGCTTTCATATACTTCACAAGAAAGGCGATGCTTTCATTGCACATATAATCCAGATCCTTGTTATGACTACATCGCTTTATTAATTCTACTAACTGATCGTTACCGAGACTTTCCCAAGCTGCTTGTTCTTCCTGTTCATTTCTCTTGGTAATAGTTTCATTCAATTGATAGCAAATGTCGGATAGCGGACCAGGCTTTCTGGAGGAAGGATCCAGCACTTTTCCCTTTGCCAGTGATTGCAAATAGTGAGATACCATTAACAATTCTTGATCTTTTTGCTGCAACTGTTGCTGAAGATGATAGAGTGTCCTCGAGCGAATGAATGTTAAAGCCATAAGAACCACTTTCTGTTAGTAGTTCAAAGATATTCGCAGGCTTCAGAAATTATTGGTAGGTTTATTATTGGGTAGTAATCGCTTATCAAATGACAGATGTCGTTATCAAATGTGCAGCGAGATTATAGGTTTGCCGTTAAATCGAAGCACATCAACGGAATATCAGATTCTATCGTCTTCATCGATGAGATATTAAACCCAATTTCGAAGCAAGAAGTGACTTCGTATTGGCATCTAAAGCAATAAATCGACAGGCTGTTCTGTAATTTGTTTACGAAAGGTCTGAACGTAAGGATTATTCCTCCATCAATATTCACTTTCTTCTATTGACAAAGAAAACGCCGAATGTCACGAATGGTTTCTTTCAGAAAAATAACTTCAATCGCTTACGTCTACCAGATTTTCACCCGCAAGCTGTCAACTCTGAACATTTTATCTGATGGCTTGATGTCGAACTCAGTGTAAAAATCATCAACGCTTACGAATGGTCCGTTTACGCGATACTTCGCAGGAGAGTGAACATCCGTCAGCAGTTGATTAGCCAGTGTTTCGTTCGTTTCGTGACCAACCCATCCGAGCGTGTATCCAAGGAAAAATCTTTTGCCGGGAGATAAGCCTCCAATTTCTTTTCCGGATTTGTATTGCTCTGTTTTCTTGAAGGCATACCAACCTAATTGTATTCCGCCAAGGTCAGCGATATTTTCCCCGAGTGTTGCTTTGCCATTTATCCGAATTGTATCGATCGGCATAAACTCGTTGAACTGCTTTACCATC
>CBQWHS010000093.1:0-9775 GCA_967728665.1 uncultured Chryseosolibacter sp.
CATTGGGTTCAAATTCACCCTGAATATTCGACTTCAGATGAATGTCAAGCATAGGTTGTGAAAATGGCCGCATCACGAGACCTTGGGCCGCATGTTGATCAAAGTTCTCAAGATGATTTTTGAAAACACCTTCGAGTTTTCGAATCACCGTTTCGACGGAGGTGTTTTCGCGAAGCACAAAATAAGTGCTCAGGTTTAAGTTATTCCAAGTTTTGTCACGGCCAGGTCCAATCGACTCAATTGATGCAATGGCTGAATAAATAAAATGTGAGTTGGCAGGTGTGTCTTCGATAATACCTGTGATCTCAAAATTTGCCTGATCAATGAGAATGGACTTTCCGAGCACATCGGACCAATCATCGGTTTCAAAATATTTTCCCGCCAACGTAGGGGTAAGCAATACTTGGTTCTTAGTTGCCAGCGCAGTTGAAGGATCTCCGGCAAGAAGACGAAAATTAAAGACAGAGAAAAAAGCCGAATCAGCGTAAAGAATTCTGTCCTCAGCAAAAACTTTGCTTCCGTTTTTAAAAATTCTTCCGTTACGAGTATAAAGCCGGACAGCTCTTTCAACCTCGGGTATTTCTTTTTCCATGGCATCTGCCATAGGAGGAAAAGTGCTGTTCATATCGGCAACGTTGCCCCCAACTTCCAGGTGCATCGCCACTCTGTGAATTCGCTCCGCATGAGCATGGAAACGATCAAAGCTCAACTCATGATAGCAATACAACGAAATGAGCAACGCGACAGCAATTCCTACCGCGAGTCCAAAAACGTTGATGCCTGAATAAAATTTATCCTTGACAAAATTCCTAAATGCTATTTTCAGTGAGATGAGTATCATAAATTCTATTCTAAGAGAATAATTAAGTTTCACGGCTTTTTGCCAAAACCAAGCCATTAACATAAGTATCTGAAATTAAATGTATTAATTAAATAAATGGATGTATAATTGTATCAAAATCATTACAATTTATAATTGTTTTCGTTACAGTATTTAGAGGCTTTCTTAGCATGGAAACAAAAAAAATTTTAATCGTTGATGATGACCGCGACATCCTGGAAACAGCGCGGATGTTTTTAAAACAAGAGTTTTCGTCAGTTCAAATTGAGGATAATCCACAGAAGATTCCATTCCTCGTTACCAACAATGACTACGATGTAATTCTTCTCGATATGAATTTTAAGATGGGCGTGAATGATGGCGAAGAAGGATTTCATTGGCTCGGCGAAATTTTAAAAATCGATCCACAGGCGGTGGTCATTTTGATTACTGCATACGGTGAAGTCGATCTTGCCGTTAAGGCAATGAAGCAGGGCGCGACTGACTTCGTTTTGAAGCCTTGGAAAAATCAAAAGCTACTCGCAACGTTGACGAGCGCACTTCAGCTTCGTCAGTCGAAAAGAGAAGTCGAAAAACTAAAACAAACACAAGCAAGATTAAGTGACAGCATCGATCAGCCTTATGTAGATTTCATTGGGGAATCTCCGGCCATCCATCGGGTGCATGAGCTCGTAAACAGAGTTTCTGCTACAGATGCAGACGTGCTGATTCTTGGAGAGAATGGAACAGGGAAGGAATTGGTTGCTCGCGCCATCCATCGAAACTCAAATCGAAAAAACAAGATCTTCATCAGCGTGGATCTTGGAGCAATCACAGAGACACTTTTTGAAAGTGAATTGTTTGGTCATGTCAAGGGAGCATTCACGGACGCGCGACAAGATAAACCGGGCAGGTTTGAGCTCGCTTCAGGCGGAACAATTTTCCTGGATGAAATCGGCAATCTATCGTTGGCGTTACAATCAAAACTTTTAACAGTCCTTCAGCATCGGAAAATCCAGCGTGTCGGCGCAACCCAGGAAATTCCTATTGACTTCCGTTTGATATGTGCCACAAACATGCCTTTGAATGAAATGGTTGTTGAAAAACAATTCCGGCAGGATTTACTTTATCGCATCAACACCGTTGAGATTCGGGTCCCTCCTCTCCGCGAGCGCGCAGATGATATTCCTTTGCTTTCTGATCACTATCTTCAATTATATGGAAAGAAGTACAAGCGTCCGGGCATGAAGATCGATAAAAGCGTGATGCAACGGATGAAAAAATATTATTGGCCAGGAAATATCCGTGAACTTCAACACGCGATAGAAAGAGCAGTCATTCTTAGCGAAGATAAAACAATTCATTCAGCAGAATTACTTATCAGCGGAAGCGGACCAAAACCAAAACAAGAATCTGCACCGCGTACATTGGAGGAAATGGAAAAGCTATTCATTTTACAATCACTGGATGATCACGGTGGCAACGTTTCTCAAACTGCAATTGGCCTGGGCATGACCCGCACGGCATTGTATCGAAGAATGAAAAAACATGGCATCCAATAACATGATCTTCAAACGATTTACGTTTCTCATCGTTATCCGGATATTTTTTCTCCTGGCAAATGTCCTTGTCATTTCATTGATCTTCGGAGACAAGAGACTTTTCTTTAATCAAATTATTCTTAGCATCGTCCTCATTATCCAGGTAATGGAGTTGATCCGCTTTGTCAACCACACCAATCGTGAATTGACAAAATTATTTTACGCAATTCGTCATTCTGATTTTTCCATCACATTCAAGCAATCCATTCTCGGAAAATCATTCAAGGACCTTAACGAAAGCATGCTGGATATTATTAACGCCTATAAAGAAGTTAAGATCGAAAAGGAGGCACAGTTTCACTTTCTGCAAATGCTCGTGAATCAACTGCACATCGGAATTATTGTAATGGATGCAAATGAGAACATCACATTGATTAATCCAACAGCGGAAACGATGCTGGGAGTGCCACTAACAAAAAACTGGAAATTAATAAAGTCCAAAAACCCTTTCGTGGTTGGTGAACTTCAATCCATGGGTGATAACGGCAAGAAACTAATTGAGATGAAGACTGGCATCGAAACCTATTTTGTTTCTGCCGATGTACGGACGTTGGTTATTCTGGATAGACCACTAAAACTGATCACCCTTCAAAACATCAATTCGGAAATCGAGCAAAAAGAAATTGAAGCGTGGCATAAGCTGATCCGAATTCTCACACATGAGATTATGAATTCAGTCACGCCGATTTCTTCTTTAACCGAAACAATTCAAGGTTTGCTAAAGAACAAGGATGGCAGTGAAAAACAGCTAAGCGATTTAAGACAAGAAACCATTTCCGATATCAGCTTCTCGTTGAATACGATCAACCGAAGAACGGATGGACTTTTACATTTTGTCGAAAATTACCGAAAGCTTACCAAGGTGCCCAAGCCCGTGCTTGAGACATTTGATGTTGAAACTTATTTGAAAAATGTTGTTCAACTAATGCAACATGAACTTACCCGGCAGAATATTTTAATTGAAGTACAAAGCGACAAAATAGAATTGACTGCTGATCCGATCCTGGTTGAACAAATACTGATCAATCTTATTACCAACAGTATTCAAGCGCTCGCCGGAAAAGCATCACCTCTTATACAGCTTCTTGCTTACCTATCGGGAAACCAAGTTATCATTGAAGTGAAAGACAATGGAAAAGGAATTTCAAAAAGGGAATTGAGCGAGATCTTTATTCCATTTTTTACCACCAAAAAAGATGGTTCAGGAATTGGCTTGAGTCTTTCTAAACAAATCATGACCCTCCATGGAGGGTCACTTCGCGCTCGTTCAGAAGAACATGTTGGTACATCTTTTTATCTGGCATTTCATTTTCAAAAAAAATCCGCTGCTTCATTTGTGTAGGCCTGTCTACACGCCGGAACCAACAACAGTATTCCGATTTTCTCATCGACAATTTTTTTCTATTGATTCCTTGTGGTGCCGCACAACAAATGCTTGGTCAATGTGAAAATTTCAATGCATCCGTTTTGTAGTATTGATTATGGCGAAGAACTACGCTTCTATCGTTTGCAAAAGGCATAATTTTGGTGCCTACCATTTCCCTATTCATATTTTTCAACAACCAAAAAGAAATAATTATGGCAGACTACAATCGTAACCAGCAAAGCTCCAACAGGGGTTCAAATCAGGATTGGAATGAAAACCGCGGCCGTATGGGTCGTGAGGAAGTCGACCCTAACTATGGTTCAAACGAAAACCGTGGGAGCAACAGTAATTATGAAGGAAACTCGGGATGGCAGAGTCGCTATGAACGCGATGAGTCGAACCGAGGCGGTGGATATTCAACAGGAAGATATGGAAGGCACTTTGATAGTGATCTCCAGTCCGGCACTTATGGTAATGATCGCGGATACGGATACGCCTCTTACTATGGAAATGATGCCAACACAGGAATAGGCTCTTCGTATGGAGGCGGAAGGGGATCTTCATATGGAAGCAGTAACTATGGCAATCGTGGTTTGTATGATCGCGACTACCAGGGAATGGGAAGAAGTGATTACTTCAACAGTGGAACACGCATGGGCGCAGGCAACTATGGAAACTGGGGCGACAGAAATCGTGGATACTACGAAGGCCGAAACGAAAGAGGTTACGGCTCCTATGGAAGTGACTACGGAAATCGCTATGCAGGTGGAAGAGAAGATCGCAATTGGTTTGATCGTGCAAGCGATGAAGTTTCATCTTGGTTTGGCGATGACGAAGCAGAAAGAAGACGTGAGCGCGATCGCAGATTGGAAGGCAGGCACAGAGGAAAAGGGCCAAAGAGCTACAACAGGTCTGATGATCGGATCAAAGAAGATATCAACGATAAATTAAGCGATGATCCATTTGTTGATGCATCCGAAATTGAAGTTACCGTTTCCAATGGTGATGTGACGCTGACAGGCACAGTTGATGAAAGAAGTTCGAAGAGACGCGCTGAAGACATTGCTGAAAATGTTTCTGGTGTGAAGAATGTTGAAAACAGAATTCGTGTTGGAATATTGACGACTAACGTTGGCGCATCGGCATCTTCCGGAGGAACTGGAACAGCAAATTCAACGGGCTCCACTGAAACATCCCAGAGCACATCCGGTGTGGCAGGATCAGAACGCACTCGGAACAAAAGCTATGTAACCGGATAACAAGAAATTAAGAAATTCTAAGTTTGAAGGTTTGCGTCAGATCAGCTCGTTGTTGGTCTGGCGCTTTTTTATTTCTTCCGTGCAGTGATTGTGAAATATTCAAAGGCTTTTTGTTCCGCAAGCTTCTGGTAAATAACAGATTTAGGAAACAGTTCCATTCGAAGAGAGCGATAGAGCTCAATAATTTTGCTCACCGCAATAATTATACTTTTCCTGTCGTAGTGGGCAACAGTGTTTGACAGCGCTCGTAAATCGCTTTCCAAAAAATTTACTTCCACTTTTCGAACTCCACGGGGAAGCTTACCATTTTTTATTTGCAGCAATGGGCCGAGCACCATGCCACGAATTGCCGACAAAAAATCCAACGCTTCAAAATACTCACCTCTTCCTATTTTTAGCGTAGCGTAATGTATCCACGTCCAAAAGCGATCTTCAAGCCATTGATAATCCAAGGCCGGCCATGATGAGGTTGTCGCCTCAATAATTTTGGTTAAATGTTGATCTCGCTCAAATACAACAACAGGATCTTCCACCCGAAATTGAAACTCCTCACTGATCAAAAATTTAATATCAACATGCAATAGTGGGTTATCATACAGACAAATAAGAACTCTCCGATCACCAATATGCTCACCCGTAAACCCGCTGATAAAATCGCCTAGTGTTTTTGCAAAGGCAATCATTTTACTTCCGTCCGGCGCAATTTTTTCCTTCGTGATCAGCACCAAGTCTACGTCGGAAAATTCATCGACTTCATTTGTAATGAATGAGCCTGCCACCGCCAGGCCAAGTACGTTGGTATCGTTTTTTATTCTTTCAATACTAGACTGAACAAATTGTTGTTGAATCATATCGTTGAATTCTTTGAAATTTGGCGTTCGTCAAATAACGGAATTTGCTTCCGCGGGGTTTGGCATGCCTTGCCAACATTTGAAAAATATCAAGAAAACAGTATTGCGAACAGTCTTTTCTGGTACCGTTCCCGGAACCCAGTTCATTCGTTTGCTTTTTTTTACTGAAACCCTTACCTTCATCTACCTACCAATAAATCTAATCTATGGGAACTGTTCGAAACATCATTCAAAACAAGGGCAAAGTTGTATTCTCTATTCCGTCAAATACCACCGTTTATCATTCTCTGGAAATCATGCTTGAGAAAAGCATTGGAGCGCTATTGATTATTGATGACGGAAAGTTTGTGGGAATTTTTACAGAACGTGATTATGCCCGAAAGTTAATCCTCAAGGGAAAGGCATCGAAAGAAACGTTGATTCGGGAAGTGATGACCGAAAACCCCACGACAGTAACACTTGATACAACCATAGAGCAATGCATGATGATGGTGAGTGAACGAAAATTCCGTCACCTTCCAGTAATGGAAAATGGTGAACTTATTGGATTGGTATCGGTTGGTGACCTTGTTAAGTTCATCATCGAAGAGCAGAAGTACATCATTGAGAATTTGCAACAATACATTCAGCAATAGCTAAAATCAGGTCACGCAGCGTGCTTAATGAGTTGCGTGATCTGACTTCTCCCTGCAAATTAAACCGCTCTGAATGCAGCGTAAGATTTGCAATAATTTAACACCACGACATAATCTTTCAACACGTCCATCCCGATGGATGCATAATTATGCCACGGTGATTCAACAATTCCTGTTGGCAGATTTCTGATTTCAAATGAATCCAGTGTCAACTTTTCTGAAAATGTTTTATATCCAGACAAAGGTCCGTTGAAACCTATTCCAATTACATTATCATAATGGTAATCATTGTAATCCGCAATGGTAGTTGTTTTCATCAAAAGAGCAAGCGAAGAACCGGTGTCAATCATTAATTCACAATTCTTCTTCGACCTGCTGTCAAGTTGAATATCAGAATTAATAATCGGCCGCGCATCGATTATTTTTAACTGTACCAAATTAAAACCCACTGGTGGCGAAACTTGACCGGCCGGCCGAAAGGTGATCGTACGCGCTTTTGGATTGAGTTCGATTTCAAATTTTACAAGAATATCATAGCCAATTACGCCATCTACATCCGGGTATTGACTCCAGACATTTTTAGAAGGGACAACAACAACTGGAATGCGCTCACCGATTACTTGCTGGATGCTCACTCTATTTGAAAGCGACAAATTTCCAAACACAGGATCACCTGACCCAAGACCTGAGAACATGATCTTTCGACTTTTATCGAGTTTAAAAAGGTTTTGAAATTTTTTTCCGAAGAGCACAAGATTTCTACATCCTGTATCGAGCACAAGGTTTACCCTAATGGAGTCGTTAATAATAACGGGAAGCAAAATGAGGTTACGAATCGTTCTATAGCGAATCGTCAATTCAGTTACTGAGTCGGGAAGACTAAATCCGAATTTCGGGGCACACAACGCAGGGAGACAAACAAGCACGATCAGCACAGCCTGCACAAAAAAATGTTGGATGAAGGATTTCATAAGGACAACTTTCAGATAAGCTACCCTCTCTATTTTTCCTTTCTCACACGCGGCTAGGCGGATTTTTTGCAAATAGCAAATGTCGAAATCGAATTTGATTTCAAAGGGTTACATTAAAAAATAGTAATTGAGTCGGTAAAAACGTTTGAGACGAATCACCCTTGTAGGGGAATTTATAAAGTTTGCTGACCGATTTAGTGATGCACTTTATGAATGAAATTCTCCTGACAAGTTATCGACGAATTGAAACGCTACCAAATTCTGAAATCAAATTCCAAACTTTCATGTCGTGATGTTGGCTTCTGTTCGCCTTTCGTTAATCGTTCAACTTCTTTGCTCACGAAATCTTTGAGCTCCGTAACGGTTATCGATTTGTCTTTGTTACCGTCGGCGAAATAGTTTTTTAATCCTGACAACAGTGAGTATGTGAACACTCCATTTTTCCATTCGTCACTTTCCAGTGCATAACTGTTTCCCGCGGAAGCAGAGATTACAACGGCACCTGATCCTTTGCTGACATTTCCGAAAAGTTCTTGCATAAGTTCAAACGAAGTCTTCGTACCAATCGAATGATGTTCTTCCGCTGCATCAACCGGGTAAGTGTAGGTTGTTAATGTTCCGCGCTGGTTGCCTTGCAACGTTGCTTGTTGCCTGGCCTGCAACGTTGACTTGTCCACTTCTCCTGCGTGGCAGGCATCAATCAATAAAAGTTTTTTGCGTGCCGGAATTCCATTTAGCAATTCTTCGAGGTCATCATACTTCAAACCATTTTCTCCAGGTTGCGAAAAATTAGTATCATAAGTGGCAAAATAGAAATCAAGATTTGAATCCAGAATACCATGCCCGGCTACAAAAACAATTACCTGGTCATCCACAGACGACTTCAGCAATTTTGCTTTCAAATCGATGACACGGTTCCGCGTAGCATTTTGGTCGAACAATGTATCGATGGAAATACTGTTATAGAATCCTTTTTTAAGGCTGAATAGTTGAGAAACATTTGTGCCGTCCTTCCTGGAATATTTCAAATTCATCTTTGCATCGCGATAGCTGCTGACGGCAACGACAACCAGGTAAAGATTCGGACGCGTTTTCGCACCCGTATATTCCACATAAAAGGTCTCTGCTAAAGATTCGGTACCTTTCTCATTCAAACATGATACCTGGATTTTATTCCTTCCCAGGGACAACTTCAATTGCAACTGCTTAGTGATAGATTTTAAATTTTGATCGCGTACCGATAAACCGTTTGTGCCGAAAACAGGAACTTCATTAACCAGGACGTTGAATCTATCAACCAGGAATTTCGGGTCAGAGGCAGTGACATCGAATTCCAATACATCGGTTTCTGTTTGCAGCGGTATGTTTTGTGTAACGATCTGAACCGATGGCAACGCTACGTCTTCACTGAGCATCGCTTCAGTAAAATTCATTTTTTGTAAGCGTTTAAGATAAGCACGTCGATAAGCCTTTATCACACGTTCAGGTACATTTCCCAATTGTGCCAATACGATGTCTGGTCGGTTATATTTCAAATCAAACTGCTCTGGCGAGATAAATTGTTTCCCTTTCTTAAAGCCAATTCCCTCCAACGCTTTCCGTGTGCCGAAGTAATAATTATCCGGCGTGATCATAATATGTTCAGCTTTACCGATAGACACGATCGTGACAATCAACTTGCCTGTAGCCGGATTCCAAAGTTTTACAGTTGCATCCCAACTGCACGTGGCAAGCAATGATTGTGTAGGGGAGAATTTGATTCCGGTAATTTTATCAGTGTGTGCATTTTTAATGGTTATCGACTTTCCATCACGGATGTTTTTCAAATACAGATCTGTTCCCGATGCGTATGCCATCAGCTTTCCCGCACGATCGACCGATATTCGTTCCACTGGTTGCGCTTCATCGTAAAGCGGAAAGTCTTTCATCGATTTCAGATCAACACCAAAAATTGCATTTCGCGAACTTGCAATGACGGTGTCACGCGACTGCAAACTTGCTGACATCAGCTGAACCGATTCCGATAATGGCGAGTGTCTGAAATACACTTTCGCGTCAAGCGGATTTAACACCCACTCGTAAACATTTCGTTTGTCGCTGGTATACCAGGATGATGGTCCAGTAAATTCTATTCCGTTGATGTCACCTTTGTTTGCCTTAAATTTTCGTATTCGCCCGGACTGTAAATCTTTCAAGAATAGTATCTGTGGCTGATTACGGATCTCCGATTCACGCCATGCTCCTCCGGCAAGCAAATACCTGTCGCCTTTGC
>CBQWHS010000094.1:0-9741 GCA_967728665.1 uncultured Chryseosolibacter sp.
CCCAGGTCACTGGCAATTTTTCAAAGAATTCAATTTCCGGCTCATGTTGATAATCCGAAGGCTTGTCATACCAGAAAAGCGTTTGCAACGGACTATAATTCACCACACCTAAAGCGAGTTGGTGTGCGTGTGTTGTCTTTATCCTGTCAGAGTAATAGCAAATTGTGTAATCTCCTGCACCCGCTATCCCGCGAGTGAATGGCAGCACCGTGTTATGACCGGCATCGGGCATTTCTTCATTGCCGCGAATACCTTCCACCGTGAGTATGTTTGGCCACGTACGTTGTTCTCCAGTGGTCCTGAATTCGTCGTGTATATTTACCATCAGTTGATTTTCAGCAGCACGCTGAATAGATTGATGCAACCACGTTGTCCAGCGATGTGAACCAACCTGTGCGAATCCATATTTTACGCCTTTCACCCCCCAACTCTTATATATCGGAAAAATCTGAAAATCCTGTTTGAGAAGAGCTTGCTGATTTACATACAGCCAGATGCCCACGTTTTTTTTCTGGCCATGTGCAATGATATTTTTCAAGTCGAGGTCGATAGCTACTTTGCTCGCATCGGAATCAAAAGTAAAAGAAGGACCATACCATTTCCAATCGAAGAGAACGTATTGAAGATTATGGGCTGCGGCAAAATCCACACAGGCAAGCGCGCCTTCATTCGTCAGGGTCATGTCACGTATAATCTTTCCGGGCTTTATCCAACCAACATCTTTTAACTTATTTGGTGCATTGAGATTTTGAATAATGAAATTGTTCTCGATCAGATCACCAGGTTTCTCGCCAACCATGATCACGCGCCATGGCGTATAGAAATAAGTGATTAAATCGACACTTTCATACAATGACGTTACGATTGTATTCGGTTTTTCTTTATTCAAGGCAAACTTGCTTCTCACGTAATCTACCATAGCAGCCTCAGTAATACTCGCGTATAATCCGTCAGGAAGTTTCAACGTTAGTGGGCGTTCACTCTCATCGGGCCAATCTTTCAATGGGACTAATTTAAACGGACCTTGCGCCCATTGTTCATACCACGCTTGTGTGTTGTCCGGAAAAGTAAATTCGGCATCCTCGGATATGATGCGGTAATAGACACCTGTAGGATTTTCAGGGAAAAAATATCGGAATGCAACACCTTCGTTGTAAACGCGGACAATGAGATTCACTTTGTATCGTGCATCCCCTGGTTTCTCAAACGAAAGGGTTGATTCATTATAGTGATCGCGGATGCTGCTTCTTTCTCCGTACAACGGTTTCCAAATTGTATCACGCGTTGTTTTTACTTCACCTGTAAATTTCAAGTCATTGCTCCAATCTGTATTCGTATCCGCTTTTAAAGCCAACGCAAGCTGCGACAAATGATTGTCAAGACTGATGGCTAACACCGATTCCAATACAACATCTCTCTCTTTGGAACGAACCCGGTAATAGACCTTGTTTTTTCCCGAACCATCCTTTCGCTGAATGAGTGTAACGGATAAACTTCCATCCGGAGACTGTATTTTTTTTTCCGGCATCGCTTGATCAAGCTGAGCATTTGAAAATGTATTTATCAACAGTAACATTAAAACAACAATGCCTTGTTTTAATAAATCCCGCAGATGGTATTCCGCTCGAGTACTAACATCAATAAGTCCTGTCATTGTTTATTCTTTGATAGTCGTCCAAACCAATTCACGCAAGTAAGAAATGCGCGAACTGGCCGGACGATTTTGTAATTGCTACCAACCCGGGTTTTGTTGAAGATTGGGGTTAAGCTGAATTTCTTTTGTAGGTATCGGTATCAAATAATTCTTTTCGGAGAATTTTCTTTCACCAATAGGATCCACTACTACATCTCCATTCGCGTCTAATGTGATACCGGGTTTTTTCTTGAAGCCAGCGGGAGGATTTCCAGTCCCGGTGTAAGAGTAAACGGTTTCATATTGAGTGCCTGTCCAATGAACTCCTAACACAGGCTTCGTCAATTCAATATGAGCAATATACCAGCGTTTCAAATCATCCATACGAAACCCTTCTCCTTGTAACTCCACCGTTCTCTCTCTTCGTATCTCTTCGCGCATATCCAGTCCGTAGGTAGCAACCAGTGCAGAACCAAGCTTCGGCATACTCTTGTTTACTCTGTTACGAACGAGATTAAGAGACTTGTCGAGATCGGCATCGCTTATGGCTCCATTTCTCTCGAAAACTGCTTCAGCATAATTGAGGTACACTTCGGCCAACCGTATAACCGGGTAGTCATAACCTTCCTGGCTATTGGGCACTTGTCTTTCTGCCGCCCATTGCTGGCCTTCGTATCCAGAAACTCCATTGGCCCATGTATCATGCGAAGTACGCGCGTTCTGCAAATCAACAGCGCTCCAGTCCCAGTTGATGTGCCAGTTGGCTGCGTTTTGCCAGTAACGATATCCAGGCATTGTCATGAAATAGCGCATGCGATTGTCACGCTTCTTAAATTCAGATGTTAATGTTGCGCGGCTAAAGTTCGTAGTAGTTTTCCCGATTGGTAAACCATCACTGCACAGATACATATCAGCAATCTTCCGGCTCAGATCGGCTCCCAATGCACCGAAAGAAATCTGATTAGGTATTGTCTTTATGAGGTTAGTGGATTCATAACGGACACTTAATATGTATTCCTTGTTACTTGCTTTGGTGATGCCTGCTGGATTCGATTTCTGGTTTTCTAAAATGAACAAGTATTTCAGTGCAGAATCTCCTAAAGCTACGGGTTGAAATAATGAGTACTGATTGCTCATGATCACTGCATCACTGTTGCTAATTGATTTATCGAGCAAAGCATTCGCCCTTGTTTGATCTGCTTGTCTGAATTTTAACCAAGTGCCCTCATACAAGCATACCCTGCTTAAAAATGCCTGAGCAGCTTGTTTACTTATCCGGCCTTTATCTGTAGCAAGTATGTCCCCTTCTGAAGGAAGGCCTTCAATAGCCTCTTCAAGATCAGCAATGATAAAGTCAACTGTCTCATCGCGGGTATTGCGTGTTGCCATCAACAAATCAGATTCAGTCGAAAGCACATCTTTTATCAGGATAACACCACCGTATGAAGTGAGTAATTTATCGAAGTAAACGTAGGCCCTGAAAAATTTAGCTTCTGCAACATACGTTTTGATCTCTTCCGGTTTCGGATATTCATTTGCTTTTGCAAGTAAGTAATTGATGTTGCGGATCCACGTGTAGGCATCGCGATAGTTAGCATCTTCCGAAATCGGCGTATTAGTGCCTCTCGCCAGCGCGCCTCTGTCAACTCCTAAGTCAGTGCCACCATGGCCATCGCCATTTCCCTGACTGAATGTTCGCAGATAACCATAAAAGTTATTGGCTGCTAATTTAAATTCAGTCAATTGTTTCCAGTAAGTGGCATCCGTAACCTGATCAAGAGGTTCAAGATCCAGCGCATCGTCACACCCCATCGGGGCAACGGTAATCAAAGCGCTTGCTGTTACTATGGTTAGATATTTTAATAATTGCTTTTTCATATGTGTATATTTTGACTTTAAAAGGTAACGTTCACACCAAACGTTAACAATCTATAGAATGGGTAGCGCTGAGAACCACCACTAATGCTACTGGCCTGTTCAGGATCCCATTTGTCTTTTATTTTGCTCCACTCCCATATGTCGTTTCCGGCAAAATAAATTCTCGCTCTTTCCATTTTTACTCTGCGTGAAATTTCCTGTGGAAGCGTGTAGCCAATCACGATGTTTTTCAAACGAACGTAAGCGCCATTCTGCATTGACCAGTCTGATATTTGGTAGTTATAAGCACCATAACCGCCAAAGCCTTTATTGGTAGCTGTTGTCAGAATTGGTAATTCAGCATTGGGATTTTCGGGTGTCCATGTCTTGCCAACCCACCAGTCAGCATGTCCTTGCCAGATGGTACCAAACGGCGTACTCCAATCAGAACGTCTGTAAATATTTCTTTGGCCAACACCCTGAAAGACCGCAGAAAAATCAAAACCTTTCCAGTCAATTCCCATGTTGACAGCAAAAACATATCGTGGATCACTTCTGCCCAAGTAAACTATGTCACCATCAGGTATCGGATTGCCGTTAGCGTCTTTCAGTCCAAGCAGATATTGATTGCCGCCAGCATTTGTCAGTTTTCCGTCTCCATTGATGTCCTCATACATGTTGATGCCTTTGATCATCTGCGTAGAACTTGGCATATTGTTGATGCTGCTTCCCGGAGCGAGGAGCGCGTAGTTGGTTACTTCTTCATCAGTTTGAATTCGACCATTATACTTAACTCCGAAGTAAGAATTTATTGGATAGCCCTCCACATTTCTCACACCCGCCGTAACAACATTTGCACCGCGCAATTGTTCAAGCTTATTGCTATTATCGCTAAGGGTTCCGTTTACGTAATAATAAACACCTCCAACTTTATCTCTCCATCCCAAAGACAAGTCCCATCCCCATACTTTGAGATGTCCAATGTTTTCAAGTGGAGATGTGGCACCTAATACGTTGGAATAAGTCTGTCTCAAAAACATATTCTTATTTTCCTTCCAGAAACGCTCGAAGGTTCCATAGAGGCGGTTATTGAATGCGGAGAAATCCACTGCGATGTTTTTGTTTTGTACTGCTTCCCATGTTGTATTCTGCGTTCTCAAAGTACCTGATGGCGCAGCAGTTACGGAACGAGATGTGTAACCTCCCAGAATAGGGCCAGAAGTTTTGATGTCCATTGGTTGTATATAGTCATACAAGCCTACGCCCTGATTGTTTCCAAGAGTGCCGTATGAACCGCGGATTTTTAATTCGTTAAGGAAGGGAATGTTCTGCATGAAATTCTCTTCTGAAATGCGCCAAGCGCCAAGGAGACCTGAATAGAACGTCCAGCGACCGTTCGCATCAAATCTCGAGGAGCCATCAGATCGCGCATTGACTTCCAAAAGATACTTGTCCTTATACGCATAATTCAAACGACCAAAGCCGGAAGCAATAGCCCAATGGTTGCGCACTTCTCCGTTGGACTTGGTTGTGTTGTCACCAAGACCTAGACCGAGAGAAGGCACATCGTTGCTGGCCAAGTAATTCGTTCGGGTGAAAAAATAATCATATTCATCTTTTTCAAAATTCACCCCTCCCATCGCGGTGATCTCATGCTTATCCATGAACTTTCTCTTATACTCTAGTTGAGCATTAGAATTAAAGTAAGCTTCTTTCACCAGTCCCCGTTCGTACCAGGAGTCAGTTTGTTTAGGATTTCCCTGGTATTGATAAGTCTCCGCATAATTATATATCTCAGGAATATATTTATACTGAGTTTGATTGTCTGTCATCCACCAGCTGTAGCCTGTAACACTTATTAGTTTTAGATGATTGGCAACCTTGTACTCAAGTTTGGTGCTTGTGAATACCCTGTTGTTAAAAGCTTTGCTTTCTCCGCCAAGTTCAAGCAGCCAATTGCGTGCAGGCTGCGTTCCCCAGGCATAAGGCTTCCCGTTTACAGTTGCAACCGGAAACCCTGGCTGTGACCCGAAGTCAATTACGCTTTGACGTGTAGGATAAATAACATCGTTTTTTTCGAGCGAGATATTGGTTTTCATTTTGAGCCTGTCCGAAAATTTATAATCGTAGGTCAGGCGCATATTATAACGGTCATTAGAATTCTGACCCCATTTCAGAAAACTGTCATCATGCATATATCCGAGTGACAACCGATATCCCATAACATCGGTGCGCGCAGCAAAACTAAGATCATGTTGGCTTGACATGACTTTATCCTTCCACAAAAGATCAATTGGATTGGTGTCAAAGAAAGTATAATCGGTTACGTCAGAGAATCCGATATCGTCCACATAACCAGGAGTAGTTTTATCAATGTATCCACTGGCAGGCGGATTCATCCATGCTCTTGCATACTTCGTCCATATCCAGTTTTCATCTGGCACTCCACCTGTGGATGCGTTTGCAATCGCATCAAATAAATATTTACCATATTGGTCAGCGCCCAGCATTCCCGGCTTCAAGCCCATTCTTTTTTGAGAGACAGATCCATTATAGGTAATTCTTGGTTTCCCTGTCATGGCAATCTTTGTGGAAATCAGCACAACTCCTCCAGCAGCACGAGCACCGTAAATGGCTGCCGATGCGTCCTTCAAAATAGAAATGTTATCGATGTCCGCAGGATTGATGGAGTTCAGCGCGCTTATATTAGGAAGTGGAACGTCATCAACAATCACCAGTGGTTCTGTGCCACTAATAGAAGTAGCACCGCGGATTTGAAATGCCCAGTTCTCTTGTCCAGGTGCCGCAGAACTGCGAGTTACTACCATCCCAGGTACCTGACCCTGCAGACTAGACAGAGGATTCGATACAATCCCGCGATCCTGAAACACTTTTGAATCAACGGTAGCAACCGATCCGGTCATCGTAATCTTTTTCTGTTCTCCGTAACCTACAACGACAACTTCCTGAAGTGCCATAATATCAGGTGTCATTGAAATATTAATTACGGCTTGATTGTCAACAGAAATTTCCTGCGTTGCAAATCCAATAAAAGAAAATACAAGCGTCGAGTTTTCAGGAACTGTGAGTGCAAATTTTCCATCCGAATCTGTTGTAGTTCCCTTTGTTGTTCCCTTTACAATAATATTTACACCTGGCAGAGTCATGCCTGCCTCATCTGACACAGTGCCCGAAACGGGCTTGGGGTTTTTCTTTGCATCAGCTTCCTGAGCGTGCGTACAGAGTACCATCACCAAGACGAAGACCAAAGACAATATTGTCTTTAGCATTCCTAATGAATTTCTTAGTAGTGATCGATTCATAACATCTGGTTTTGGTTAAGAATGTTTGTTAAAGCAGTGCTTGTTTGAGCAACAATCCATTGAATCAAGGATTCTGATTTGATTTTTAAGTAAGGGTTTGACATAGGTTTTAAATGTTAATGGTAGATGATCAATTTTTCTTCAAGCTGTTGCGGAGCCGATTGGAAGCGTCACAAGCGCTCTGAAGACACCTCAAATTTGACGAGGACACTAGAAATCAGGTATGAATTATTGCCCAAAACCGATCAATCATGGGCCATTTTCAATCGTTTGAAAGGGTTTTTACTTCGATTGCGCTATTACAGTCTTTTTTTTCGATTTCGGATTTAGAATTTCGGGATGAATTCTTTTGATCAAAAAATTAATGGCCCAACATTATGATTGAGCTCAGTGAGAAAGATAAAAAAGCCGCTCGTCAGATAATCGAAAGCGGTTATTTCATGAATTCGAAAACGGCACTCAAAAGATAGAAGAAGTCATTGCGCAATGGCAGGGTGACAAAAAGTGATAGCCGAAAAACGTATCTCAAATTATATGTGGTTTTGACGAATCATGACAAGCACATCGGCAAAACGCTATGACGACTGGATCAACATATCATCGGATTGTGGTCGCTCAGCTTATCGATGGAGTTATCACACTTGAAAGCCAAGGCAAAAAATGAAGACAGCTATTCCCCAGGAAACAAATGTCATGAGGCGATGAAGCGCTTTGATTTATTATGCAGTCCTAGGTTGCCTTTGCAGAAGATTCCTCCACGTATTGCTGTGGTGTTTTTCCAAAAAGCTCTCGAAAGGTCTTGCTGAAATATGCGGAAGAATTAAATCCAGCCAGGTAGCTTATTTCTTTGATTGAATGCTCTTGCTTTAAAAGCAAGCCTGCAGCATATTTTAGTCGAACTGTGCGGATAAAATTGCTCGGGTTTTGGCCTGTAAGCGAACTGATCTTTCGAAAAAAATGTGAACGGCTTATCCCAACAGTTTCCAACAAGTTCTCTAATGTGAAGTCGGGATCACTGACGCGATCTAAAATTACTTTTGTCACCTTATCAAGAAACACTTCGTCAAGAGTATTCGTGGTAACGTCTTTCGCCGGCAACACTCCTCCCGCTGACAAGAATTTTTCTTTAAGGCGTCTTCTTGATTCTAAAAGATTTTTCAAACGGGCCTTGAGTACATGAATATTGAAAGGCTTGGGCAAATATTCATCAGCACCCGTTTGATATCCTTCAATCTTGTCTTCCTCCAGGCTTCGCGCTGTTAAGAGCACTACCGGAATGTGACTGGTCTCGATTTCAGTTTTAATTTTTCTGCAAAGTTCAAAACCGTCCATCTCCGGCATCATGATGTCGCTGATAATAATGTCCGGATAATATTTTAAAACTTTCTCAAGCCCATCGACTCCGTTAATAGCCTCTCTTATTTTAAATTGATCACGAAGCTCGTTTTTCAGATGAACGCGCAGCTCCTTATTGTCCTCCACAATAAGGAGAGCCGGTTTTCTGTCAGCTCCATTATCACCATACGATATTTCCCCATCAGCGCCTGCTTCATTATTCGTGTTGGCGATTGCGAGTTCATACTCCACTCCTTTAATCGCGTTCGAATCAAACACATGAGGCTTGAGGCTTGAGGTTTGGTCGTTGTTCGTCATCCGTACTTTCAGCGGAAGCTTAACAGTGAATGTGCTTCCTTTGCCGTATGTACTCTCAACGGTGAGCTCACCCTCATGAAGTTCCACCAAACTCTTTGTAAAATGTAGACCAATGCCTGTACCTGTTTTCGAATTGTCCAAATGGAAGAACCGTTCGAACACATGTTTTACCTGTTCCTCTTTCAGTCCTATTCCTGTATCTCTGACCGTTAGCTCAACGTATTCTGCACTTTTCGATTTCAAGATTCCGCGAAGCTTTTGCTTTGGATCAGCTGAAACTTTTGATACTGTAAGAACGACTTCACCTCCTGGATCAGTAAACTTAATGGCGTTGGATAACAGGTTGGTCAATATCTTTTCAAGCTTGTCAGGATCAAACCACATGGGTAGCGACTCGATGGTATTTTCAAAACGAAAATCAATTCCTTTGATGATTGCCAGATCATTGAACAAACGGAAGATTTCCTTACTGAACTGCACAACATCAGCAGAAACTGTCTCCAGCGGGGCTTTACCCAAATCGGTTTTTCTGAAATCGAGAAGTTGGTTGACCAAATTCAGAAGCCTCCGTGCACTTCGTTGAATAGTAATAGCCGAAGATTTCACTTCTTCAGGGTTGGTGAAGGCTGATAGTATTTTGTCTATCGGATTCAGGATCAATGTAAGCGGAGTACGGAACTCATGTGACACGTTGATGAAAAACAGGAGTTTCATTTGGTCAAGTTCATGTTCCTTTTCTTCGCGCACACGCCGGGTGTAAAAACGCATGGCAACCCACACCAAAAGCCCGAGTGTCACGGCGTAAATAACGTAAGCCCACCAGCTCTTCCAGGGCGGAGGCAGGATGCGTATCTGCATAGCGATTGTCTGGTCTGCGTCCCGTGATCCATCGCGCAGTGTCATTACTTCAAAAGTATAATTACCAGGCGCCAGGTTGGAGTAGCTGGCATTGCGTTTATTGCCTACATAATTCCAATCCGGGTCAAGGCCAGACATTCTGAACGCATAGCGGTTCGTTTCAGGATTATTATAATCGAGCGCAAGGAAGTCGAACGAAATATAATCTTCGTCATAACGCAGCGTCAAGGTCTTTGTTTTCGAAATAGGCTCTGTGAGAAGAACCCTGTTGCTGATTGTATCAAATGCTTTGATCGATCGGTTGGAGATTTTGAAATCCGTAAAAAAAAGTCTCGGCTTGGTAGAATCGCCAAGAATATTTTGAGGATGGAAGATGTTGAAGCCGTTGATCCCTCCTATCAATATGCGTCCGTCATT
>CBQWHS010000095.1:0-9726 GCA_967728665.1 uncultured Chryseosolibacter sp.
GTATGGACCGTAAATAATGGGAAACACATAAATAAAAACCTTGCTATATGCCCGTAGCGTAACCGGTGTTCGATAATCGTGGATGATCTTCAAGTTATCAAAAGCGATAATCATTTTGCTAACGTACTGGCTCACGCGCGAAATTTCTCCGCTTTGAACACCGTAGCCGCGTAGCTCCATCGTGAGGCGCGAAAGCTCAGAAAAATATTGATATACTTTCTTCTCGCCCGAAAGCCAAATCGATTTTTCTTTGGTGATAAACATTTGCCGCATCTCAAGGATGAGAGAGTTTACAATTGTTCGAACACGTTCTGGAAGGTCATTATTTTTGTCAACAGTCCAGTCGCGGGTAGCATAGAATGCAGCAATCGCATGTCCTTTAAAATCAGAGAAACGCTGCAACGCATTTTCTCTCCGGTTGTAAGCTGAACCGATTGAAAACACCACGGGAAAGACAATAGCAACACCCACCAGCATATCGGGGAACTTCGCAGTTAAACCCATTTTGTAACACAGGTACGTAGAAATAACGGAAAGTGCTGTAACGATAACAGTCTTATAATTGATAATGAGCAGAAAACTCTGCAGAACTCTTTTCATCAGGCAGTAAGGTAACCTGTGCAAAAGTTCTAAAAAACTGCATGATTAACAAATTGTTAAGGGAATGTTAAGCGATTTTAGCATTCTCTTAAAAATAGAATTGACTTGCTAATTAACAAACTCGACTTCAACCCTCACATTGCGTTTTGCATTCACGCTGTTTTTATCGAACAAAGGTTTCTTTCCACCCCATCCCTTAACTTCGATTCGAGATGGTGCAATTCCGTTCGCTTCAAGATATTCTTTGATCACTTCTGCGCGTTCATATGAAAGATCTTTTGCAGTACCCATGCGTTGCTTAGATCCATCCAGCGAGAAAAAGTTTTTCTTCTCTCCTATCGTGATAATCCGTCCGCTGTAGTTGCCGTTGGTGTGGCCATGAAGGCGAATCTTATAGTTTTGATTTTCTTGCAACAATTGAAGCAGACCATTCAACTCTGGTTTTGAGTCAGGCAACATTAACGCCGCATCATTGTAAAAAGCCACATTGCCGAGTGTGCCCACATCTCCATTCTTATAGCGTTCCAAATCGAAGTTAATGACGAAGGTTGTTCCAAGAAGTTCGATGTCTGCTTTAGTCGTGTCGGATAATGGCATCGCGTAATTTATTTCCTGTTGCACTTTTCTATAGCCAAAAGCTTCGCACACCAAGGTAAGTTGTCCCGACTTGCTTTTGGGATCCGGCAAAATCAAATATTCATTTCCACTAACTTCTTTCAGCAGCTTGTTTTTTTCTTTGTCATAAACACGTACCGTACCATCAACAATTCTGTTGTTCGCGGAATTATACAAACTCAGAAAAACCTCCGTATTGCCAAGGGTAATCTTACTGTACTGCCTGATAGGAGCATTTTCCGTCACAACGATATCATCAGAAGCAGAGGCGGTGAGCACTGGTTCTGATCTCTGCACAGCCGGTTCAGTCTTCTGAACAACGGGTTCGGTTTTCTGGGCAACAACAGTTTCTTGTTTCTCTATGGGTTTTTCTTGTGGCACTGGCTCTGCAACAGCAGCCCTATTCTCCCTTTTCGCTTTTGCTGCGGCAATATCACCTGCAACAACACGCACCCATGACGATGCAAACTCAGGTTGCCTTCTGAGCTTTTGCATTTCTTTCAAAGAAGCCTTTAAATCAACAAAATATTCCATGTACACAAAAAAGTAATTCGTTGTGGAATTGAAACCATATCCCGAATTAAATCCTCTTCGTTTTAAAAGATCAGTATAATTTTTCGCGATGTTTTCACGATTTGGAGCGTAGGCACCCACTACAATATAATAGCCGGGGTCAAGTTCAGTGTTTGCTTGAGCAAAGGTTTCGATGAAACTGGCAACGGAAAGCAAAAGCATGCTTGCAAAAGCGGAGGTTCTCATACCAGGGGTAGGGGATTAAAGTCAATAAATATTGGCAAAAATTAATTGAATTGCAACGGCTTATTGAGACCGGAAACGTTCTTTCAGAAACCCCAATCCATAGCCAAAAAACTGAACTAAAGCCGAAGGAACGGACATGATGGCGACCGCCAAATTGCCATTTAATATTAGTGAGTGAAGGAAGATCGCCACCAGATAAGCAGAGAAACTAATTGCGGCCACAAAAAAAAGTCTCAAATCGACCAAAATCAGGACGAACATCAATAGGATTCCAATCAAAAAAGCAGAGGGAACCCAATGGGTCAATTTTACTTCTGCGGGATATTTTTTTCCAACCAGCGCTCTTCCCCTCCCAAAATTAAAAACCTGATGGTAGAATTGTTTTAAAGACGTTCGACGTTTGTGATAAACAAAGGCATCAGGAATCAATCCCACGCGGAAACCTTGTTCCCTCATGCGGATACTAAATTCAATATCCTCCGCAAAACGGTCAAAGTGAAAGCCACCGGTTTTCTCGAAAACTTCTCTGGAAATTCCCATGTTAAAACTTCGTGGCTGAAACCAGCCGACATGTTTTTTTCCTCCACGAATTCCTCCGGTTGTCAGTACAGACGACATGCTGTAAGCCATCGCACGTTGCATCGTTGTAAATTTTTCATGAGCTCTGTCGGGACCACCCCAGGCATCAAGTTTATTTTTTGCAAAGCCAGCTTCCACGGCCTGAAAATATGTTGGTGGAAGAATACAGTCCGAATCGAAAACAACAAAATAGTTGCCTTGAGCATGTTGAAATCCGACATTACGACTTGGTCCCGGACCGCTATTCTGTTTGAAAATGTATTGGATAGAAAGCTTATCGCGATAGGAATTCACAAGTGTCTCACTCGAAACAGAGGAGCCATCCTCCACGATGATAACTTCGAGGTCATGTCGATTTTGTTCGACAATACTTTGCAGCAGTTCCTGTAATTCGTCAGGCCTGTTAAAAACTGGAACAACGATGGAGTATTTTGGCCGTGACATGAAAATCAGCTTTCAGCTTTTAGCTTCTTGCTCTCAGCTTCGTGAAGTCCAACTTTATCAATCACCAGGTAATCTTTCCGCGAAAGACTTTGCATGGCAATCATCTCCGCCAAAAAACCAGTGACAAATAATTGAACTCCAATGATCAGCGCAACTAACGCCAGGTAGAAAAGTGGTTGCTGTGTTATATCACGCTTCATGGGAAGTTTTGAAAAAAAGAGGGAATTCATCTTATCCCAAAAAAGCTTTACAGTGAAAATAAATCCTATCCCCATCGACAATGAACCCAAGCTTCCGAAAAAATGCATTGGTTTTTGTCTGAACCTGCTCACGAAGGTAATTGAAAGCAAGTCGAGAAAACCGTTGATAAAACGTTCCCATCCGAATTTGGTGCGCCCGTATTTGCGTTCACGATGCTCTACTGCTTTTTCAGTTATCCGTGTGAAGCCTGCCCATTTTGCAATCAGGGGAATGTAACGATGCATTTCACCATAAACCGTAATGTTCTTCACCACATGGGATTGATAAGCTTTTAATCCGCAATTAAAGTCGTGCAGACTGATACCGGAAATCTTGCGCGTGATGTAATTAAAAAACTTTGAAGGAATGGTTTTGGAAATCGGATCGTGACGTTTCTTTTTCCAACCCGAGACAAGATGAAATTTTTGCTCGGTAATCATTTGATACAACTCGGGAATTTCATCCGGACTGTCCTGCAGATCGGCATCCATCGTGATCACAACTGTCCCGGTTGTGGCGCGAAATCCGGTTTGAAGCGCAGCGGATTTTCCGAAATTCCTGTTAAAGCGAATGCCTTTGAATCGATCATCAAACGCGTTTATTTCAACAACTTTTTGCCACGTATTGTCGGTGCTTCCATCATCAACAATAATCACCTCAAACGAAAAACCATTGGCATGCATAACGCGACCAATCCATTGACACAATTCCTGAATTGATTCTTCTTCATCCTGGGCCGGAATGACTACGGATATCTGTGGATTGATCATCAGCTAAATTTGCTACAAAATTACTTGAATCGGGAAAATAAAATGTGTCATGACAATATTGTGAAGACGTTTCATCACCGGTTGCTCAGCAACACAACTACTAACAGAACTCCCACCGGCACAAAACCAACAAACGGCACAAATCGAATAAATTTACCTTTTCTTTTTTCAGTGCTCGCAAGAATTAACAGGGGAATACTTCCTGTCAAAACGGTAAATATGAAATAATTCAATAGTTCATTCAGTTCGGTTAGAAAATAGAATGAATGGGTTTCTTCTTCAAAATAAAACAATGCGGCTGTGAGAAGTGCACTTGTTCCCAGAATCAATATCCCATCGTTTTTCACATTCGAGATCACAACATGTAAAGCTAGTAAAAAAACAAAAAAGCCGCGCAGTTGAATGCACGGCCAAATATCTGTTAGTTGATTACTACTTCTTTTAAAACGTCTGTTCTGGTGCTTTTTTCTGTGTGAAGATTGTCAGAACCAAACCAATAATAAGATTGGAGACAATAGCGCCAATTAAACCAAAGATTAACATGGCTTCAGGAGTCATGAACATGCCTGAGAATTTCATAGCTTGATCAATTTGTTCCTGTGACATACCGCGCGCTTCCATTTGTTCAAGTTGCTTGTCTTTGATCATTTCGAGAAAAGAGGCATCAATGAACTTGATGTAGATATACATAAAGATGCTCGTGATAACTCCTGATACAAGTCCGATCCAGAAACTAATTCCGATCCCCTGTCCATAACTCATAAAACCATCTCCATTCTCCTTGTAATACTTTTGTGCGAGGAAAAGTATAGCAATAGTAATCGGATAGCTTAACCAGCGCCATACACCCTGTGTCATGTCGCCACCGGTCACATTCACGATTAGAAAATAAGCAATGCCGATAACACCGCCAATGACTCCATAACGAATACCTGTCGACCTGGTGGTCGCGGTTCCAGCCGAAGCTGCTTGTGATGATTCCATAAGTTGTTTTAGTTTTTAGGTTGACGTCTTAAAATTACAGATAAAATTATACTTACGATAGCGCCAATCCAGAAGGACTGCTTGAAGTAATTGAATCCTAAATCAAAGGGATTAGTAGCGCTGAGTGCTTGAAGATTACGCGCAACGTTATCTTTTCCGATCCGGTCAATGTCTTCTTTACTCCACGTGCCGATCTGCTCGCGAAATTGAGCCACAAAGGACTGTATGAAATCCGGTTTGGTGTACGCAAAAATAATTACAAGTGCGGAGGCTAGAATCGCGTAAATGGCCACGAAAATGAAACATGATAACATCGCCTGTCCAAAATATAACTCGCCATGTTGATGATAGTCGCGAAATTCTTTCAGTGAAAAGAAAATGAATACGGCAAAAAGAAAAATTCTGAAATCCAGGAACACCGGAATCATAAACGGATGCTGCTTGCCCACAAAATATAATCCGATTACAAGTAAGGCCCCGAGAACCCCGGCGATCAGCCCGAACTTTAGAGGGACTTTTAGCAATGGCTTCATATCACGAAATCCATTGTTTACCATTATTAAACACCGCTATGGCTTTCCCCTTTAGAGTTGTTCCAAACCAGGGAGAATTTCTCGATTTCGATAAATTCGATTTTTCGTCTAATGTCCAGTTCTCATTTGGATCAAACAACGTAAGGTTTGCTTTCACGTCTTCTTCAATGCGAGGAGTCTCCAACTTCAAAACATTGCGAGGTCCGTGAGTAACGCGTTCAATCAAAACATCCCACTCAATCGACTTTGACAATGCTGTAAGATTAGCGCCAAAAGTTTGCAGGTTGGTAATGCCGAAATCCGCCAGATCGAACTCCAGATTTTTGCTTTCCTCATCTTGTGGAAGATGCCCTGAGCAAAGCACATCAATAGTTCCGTCTTTTATTCCTTTGATCAGCGCCTCGTTGTCAGCACGTTCACGCAAAGGCGGACTTACTTTGTAATTTGTATCGAAAGTCGAAAGCAGACTATCATCCAGCAACGGTTGATATGAAACAATGTCACAGGTAACGTTAAGTTTTTTCCGGGCAGCCCGGATCAAGTCGACTGATTTTCCTGTTGAGATTCTTGTAAAGTGTAACCTTCCTCCTGCATAATTCAAGAGCTCGATATATTTACTGACGACGATCTCCTCAGCAATGCGCGGCATTCCCTTCAAACCAAGTCGTGTGCTATTCACACCCTCATGCATTTGTCCGAACATACTGAGCCAAGTGTCTTCCGGGTGATCGATTAAAACACCATCGAAGCGCTGAAGATATTGAAGGGCCTTAAGCAAAATGTCGGTGTGCCAGATTGGTTTAAGTCCATCCGTAAACGCGATGGCGCCTGCTTCATGAAGGTCAATCATCTCGGTGAGCTCTTCACCTTTGTTGTTTCGCGTGACCGAAGCCATCGCGTGAATTTCAACGAGACGGTTGTCGTTATTTCTGGTGATGTAACTGATTTCGTTTTTCGTCTGAACCGATGGCTGGGTATTCGGTAAGACCGCGATTTCTGTAAACCCTCCGGCAGCAGCAGCTTTCGATACTGAGCTTATGTCTTCTTTATGCTCTAATCCGGGGTCGCCAACGAACGTGCCCAAATCGAACCAACCCGGAGAAAGAATCATTCCTTCTGCTTTAATGGTGCGATCAGCGCTGTAGTTCTTGTCACCGATTTCCGCGATTCGGCCGTTGTTGATTAAAATGTTTTTTTCTTTTTGATGAAAAGGAGATTTCCGATCGATGATGCGTGGTGATTGTATCAGGATTTTCATTCAGTGTCAGGCAAACTGAGGTGATGTACTTTTTTATTCTTCATTTTAAAAACCTCACCAGTAAAGCTTCCGCAAGGAAAAACAACAACGAAAGCATTACTGCATACTTCCACAATGGTTTTCCCAAATATCTCGCTTTTATTTCGTTGCTGAAAGCTTCCGTTGATGACGACTCGAAAATTGTGATGTTTTCTCCATTTCCCATCTGGCTCTTTATTTCGTTTCCTGAATATTGCGCCAGTAAAGATTCCGATTTCTCGGCATTGAACGCCACCAAGCCAACAGTGTCGCGGTTTGAAATAACATCATAAAAGCCATGTGTAATAGAGTACTTCGGTATGTCCAGGAACACAAGGTCATTCACTCTGCGCTGGCTTGGCATAATTTCCTGGTTGCCCTTTAGCCGGATCGATTCCTCCGCCGGAAGGCTGTCTATTTTCAACGAAATAAAATCTTCGTTCAATGTATGATAGAGTCTTGAGTCATTTTTACGACTGCTCGATGCAATTCGATACATTACCGGCACGAACACGGCATGATTGTAAAAATCAGTGAAAGCAGATTGTAACGGTGAAGCCATTACAAAAAGTGAATTCTGAGTTCCAAGCCGGGATAAGAAAGGTTGATCATTTTTGAATTTTAGAATTGCTGAACGGTCCGGTCCCCATTGCAACACTTTTGTTGCGCGTGGCATCGCAATCGAAACACTTTTCTCTTCAAATACATTTTCAAAAAATGGATTGGAAAAATCAGGGCGATCAATTTCTTCCATCACTTTTTTATCTGTCGAGAACTGTAAAGCAACATTGCCGGCCAGCGTTTGAAATGTGCCAGCTTCCATTTCTGAACCCGGGATCAACATCAGTGTTCCGGATTCATCCATAAATGACCGAAGGGAAAGTGCCAATGAATTATCGAGCCTGTTCAGTCCATTCACGATTACGAGATCTGCTTCTTTCAACAAGTTGTAGTTAAAATTGCCGACTGCAAAAGTTCTGAAATTGAACACCTCCTTGTTGCCAAAAACTTTTTCCACGGGTGTAGATTTGTTTTCAGCTTTTATTTCTATGATGTTTATTTTGTCTGTGAAATTGAGAGCAATAAAAAATTCATTGTCAAAATTCACCGGGAAGTCATTGAACGTAATCAACCCACGATTCAATCCTTTTAAACCTGTGGTTAGATCGAAGCCAGTTTCCGCTACCCCATTTGCCTGTATGTCGACTGCTGCTGTCCCGGCCTGAATATTATTGATGGTCAGTTTGATGTTCAGTTGATCAACTTCCGTTTTGCCATCGTTTCTCATCTTCACCCGCAAAATATTTTTCTCTCCGCCTGCAGCGAACGGATTGTCAAGAAAAACAGAATCCACGAAAACATTGGGCTGCGGAGCAAAATCAATGGGCACTAAATGCCATCGGGCGAGGCTATCCCAGTCCGTTGGAATTTTTCCCAGTGTTGATTGTTGAAAGTCAGAGATCCAAAAAAATTCTTTTGAGCGAGTTGGACCATCTTGTTCCAATCTTTGTTTGATCGTTTCCATCGATCGACTTACGGGCGACTCCCTGATCTGCGCAAGGATATCCAACGCTTCTGTTTTAGTTTTGTAGGAGTTGGAAAATGGTGCAAAGTCATTGGTTAATATTTTGTAGCGCGTGTCGGGCGGAAAAAGTTGAACGATATTTTGAGCAAAACTGAGCGCAGCATCCAGTCCTTTAGTCTTATCCGGAAGTTGGGCTGTCATACTCTGCGAATTATCGATGTACAACACGGTGGTTCTTCCGTTGCCCAGTTGTTCACGGGCAGGTATCAGAGGTTGCGCAAATGCAAAAACAAGAAAGGCAAGAAACAAGAGTCTGGATGCCAGAATTAAATAGTGCTTCAATCTGCGCTTGGCAGTCGTAACTTCCTTGACCTGTTTCAGGAACCGAGTGTTTGAAAAGAAAATCCTGGTGGTTCTGCGGAAATTAAAAAGATGAATAATTACCGGTATCGAAAGTGCTAAAAGTGCCCAGAGAAAGGATGGATATAAAAAGGTCATTCGCCCAAAGATAACGCGGATTACCAATAGTAGAGTACATGTTTTATTTAAATGATAGCACGCCAAAAGCGTGATTTTTGGTAATTAAAAGCGCAAAATCGTGGTGAAACAAGAAACCCCGGCTTTCGCAGCCGGGGTTTCAAAAAGCAGGAAAGATTAACCAGTACCTACTTTTCTTTCTTATCGTTTGGGCTTCCGAGCATCAGCAGGTCGTTTACGTTGATCTCAGTAAAAATTCTCTTGTCACCATTTTTTTCGTACTCGCGGTGAATCAAGCGGCCTTCGATCATTATTTCATTTCCTTTTTTCAAATACTTTTCCGCGATACTGGTTAATTTTCCCCAGATCACGATGTTATGCCATTGGGTATCTTCCACTTTTTCGCCTTTAGAATCTTTGTAGCTATCAGAAGTGGCGAGTGTGAATGTCACTTTCTTTCCGTTGGTAAGGGATTTGACTTCCGGATCTTTTCCAAGCCTTCCAACAAGATGAACACTGTTACGTAAACTTTTCATATAAAATAATTTAAAGATTTCATTTGTTATATCCTTGGCGAGTGATTCAAGCGTTGGATGAAACAAAAGTGAGGCGTTGGAAAAGGTTGAGTCGTATCAAAAACGATTATAATCGATTGTAGCCGTTTGTAAACGGGTAGGCATAAGGCATCTTTGCCATAAAGCCCTTTAAGCCATTAAAGACACAAAATTGCAGTGGTATTTCTTTGCATTTTCTCCGCGTTCTCTGCGTTTAAAATGTATTCTTCCATATTCGATTTGAATGCGCAAATAAATCCACTAGAGCTTAAGCAAGCGAAATTATCTTGTATTTCTTTGCGCATTCTCCGCGTTCTCTGCGGTTAAAAATGCATTCTTCCCATATAGATCAAATACATTAAGCAAGGCG
>CBQWHS010000096.1:0-9542 GCA_967728665.1 uncultured Chryseosolibacter sp.
AAGCGCTTGCCAAACGTGGAAAGCCTGTAATGAACCTGATGAAAACGGAAATGGGCTTTGGTGTAGACTATATGATGGGCTCACACAAATGGCATGGCGTCTCTCCTAACGACGAAGAGTTGAAGAAAGCTTTGGATCAACTGGAGATGACGCTTGGGGATTATTAGTCATTGGGAATTAGTAATGCAAAACGACTTTTTGGGGATAGATTCAGAAATACGGCACTTCTTTTTCTGCAATTAATTTAAAATGACAGCGTTATTTTAAACGCTTTCATTCCAAAAACATTTTACATGTCACCATTCAGGATTGGATTGTTGTGTTCATTGGCATGGCTCCTAAGCTGTGAGGTAAATGCGCAAAAGGTCCAGCAGAAGGTTCCTGAAAAGACTCGAATACTTTTTGTTCTGGATGGATCAGGAAGTATGGAAGCATTATGGAGCGCAGGACAATCCAAGATGGACGTGGCAAAAGACATACTCACCAAGCTTGTCGACTCCTTGCGTGTCAATCAAAATCTCGAACTGGCACTGCGTGTATATGGCCACCGTTACACGAGGCAGGCTAACAATTGCACCGACAGCAATCTTGAAATCCCTTTCGCACCAAAGAATCACAAAGCAATTATCGAGAAGATTAAATCGATTAAACCGAAAGGCGTAACTCCAATTACGTATTCCCTTCTCCAATCGGCCAATGATTTCCCTTCAGCAGCCGGATACCGAAACATTCTCATTCTAATCACTGATGGAGTTGAATCTTGTGGAGGCGACCCATGCACCGTTTCGGTTGAGTTGCAAAAGAAAGGTGTATTTCTCCGTCCGTATATTATTGGTTTAGGATTGGAAAGCGGGAAAGTTTTAGAATGTGTGGGAAAATATATTGATGCTCAAAACGCTCGTTCTCTAAACACAGTCCTCAACAAAAGCATCGAAACGTCACTTGCAAAAACCACTGTCAGTGTTGAATTGATGAATGGTTCAGGTAAGCCTGTCGAGACCAATATAGATGTCAGCTTTGTGAATGCGATGACAAAAAGTTCTGTTTATGAATTTGTTCACTATCTCGATAAGCACGGAAGACCTGACACTGTTCAAGTTGATCCGGTTATCGCTTATGATATTGTTGTGAACACTGTTCCTCCTGTTATTATGAAGTCTGTCGGTATCGAATCTGGTCGGCATAATGTTGTTGAGGTATCGGTCCCTCAAGGGCGGCTTATGGCGCGAACAGAAGGACGTGGAAACGGTTTTTCTTTTGTTGTACGTCAAAAAAACAAATCAGAAATTTTAAATCAACAACGAAGTGGTGATAGCTATAAATACCTGGAAGGAGATTATGATGTTGAAACGCTAACTTTTCCAAGAAGAATTTTTGCCATCCACATCAAGGCCGATGAAACTCAGACGATCACGTTACCTTCCACTGGCTTAGTGAATATCAATACAGTTACGAACGGAATAGGAAGCCTGTTTGAAATTACGGACGCTGGTGAAACCAAATGGGTCTGTAATCTTGACGAAACTATTACTCTCCATTCCTATAACTTGTTACCTGGCAATTACAAAATTGCTTTTCGTGCGAAGCAAGCCGCAGGCAGCAAATACACGGCAACTAAAAATTTCGAAATTAAATCCGGACAGACCGTAAACTTCAAGATGTTTTAGATCTAAAAATCCATGGATAAGACTATCCACGGCAGAATCATTATTAATAGACCTATCAAAAACCACCATAGATATTTTCGATTTGATTCGCGGGTACTGGTCATAGCTTATAAAATTCTTCCATGGGCATTTACGGATAGGTTCGAGCAGAGTTCCCATTGGTTTGGGGGATTTTTAATTCTTTAACAACTTTTAACAAAATCGTCAACGATTGCTTTTTAAAAATGCCGAATTCATAACACAGTTTAGATCAGCCCGTCCGGCTGAAAAATCCATTTTTAACTTAAGCCAAATTTTCCGACTTTCGCGACACCGATAATTTCAACCATGACTAAATACACATTCACCGAGAAAAAAGACACCCGTTCAGGATTTGGCGTTGGGCTTCACGAGCTTGGAAAAAAGAATTCAAATGTTGTTGCCTTATGTGCAGACCTGACTGGTTCGCTAAAGATGGACGCTTTTAAGAAAGATTTTCCAGAGCGATTTTTTCAAGTAGGAATTGCCGAAGCTAACATGATGGGCCTCGCAGCCGGCATGACGATTGGTGGTAAAATCCCTTTCACAGGAACGTTTGCAAATTTTTCGACTGGCCGTGTGTATGATCAGATCCGTCAATCCATTGCATATTCGGATAAGAACGTAAAAATATGTGCTTCGCATGCCGGACTCACATTAGGTGAAGACGGAGCGACTCACCAGATATTGGAAGACATTGGCATGATGAAGATGCTTCCCGGAATGACTGTTATCGTTCCTTGCGACTACAATCAAACTCGTCAAGCTACGATGGCCCTCGGCGATCATCATGGTCCTGCTTATCTGCGTTTCGGCAGACCAAGCTGGCCAATTTTCACTGCAGCGGACCGCCCATTCACTATTGGCAAGGCTGATAAAATGATTGATGGAAAAGATGTGACAATTTTTGCTTGTGGACACCTCGTCTGGCATGCAATTGAAGCCGAAGAAAAACTTGCCGCAAAAGGGATTAGCGTAGAAGTGATTAACATTCATACGATAAAACCACTTGATGTGGAAGCGATATTGACGTCAGTTGAAAAAACACGTTGTGTGGTGACCTGCGAAGAGCACCAGATCAATGGCGGACTAGGCGATGCCGTTGCTCAAGTGCTGGCGCGTTTCAATCCCTCTCCTATTGAAATGGTTGCAGTCAATGACTCGTTCGGCGAAAGCGGAACGCCCACGCAACTATTGAAAAAATACGGACTCAGTCCTGAAAATATTATTGCAGCAGCCGAAAAAGTTTTAACGAGGAAAAAACATTAGCAGATTTCTCGCGAACAATCGGTTTAATAATTTTCGCCCGAACGCAAGCTTCCTTAAAGGCAATTATTTTTTTGTGATTTTCAACAATCGCGTTGAACTTCCTGAAGTATGCAATCAGCTTGTAGCGAAGTATGACATGTTTGAAATAGAGGAGTTTTCCCATAGCGGAGTCGTGATCGATCGTTATTCGCAACAATGAAACTCTCAGAAATTTTCGTAAGACAAAAAAGAAATCACGCGCCATCACCAGGTATGAAAACCGGTAATGACTTACATCGTTCGCAACCATTTTGTAAGATGTTAACACATCAAAGCAGATTGAGCTTTCGCGGGCATATCGCATGAAATACTTCCACGTCAGCCTGTCTTTTGTAATAAAATGCGAGAAGCGAAGTCGATCCTCATACCAGATGTCGTAACCCATAATCGAAAAAGCATAACATAACTCATGATCACCACCTGAAGAAAGTTCGAGGCCTTTTCTGTCTGTTAGAAAACTAACAAAACCGATTTCTTTCAACTTGAAATAGGCTGAACTTCTGATAACGCACCCCGCCCCATACAAACGATTTGACAAGACTTTTCCGGTAGCCGGTGCTTGCGGTCCAGCTGCAAAAATGCCGGCATATTCAATCCACTTGGGTGGCGATATCTCATAGACAAGTTTTCCAAGCCCACCCAGCGCTGCAATGTTAGGATTCTCCGACATCAAGTGATATGCATTAGCCACGTAGTCATTCGCTAACCAATTATCATCATCGCACATGATCACATATTCATATTGCGCTTCCTCAAAACCCTTGGAACGTGCATGACTCAACCCAAGAACGGGTTGCTGTACAATTCGAAATTCGCCGGAGCTATTATACATCGACCAGATTACCTCGGCGATCTTTGCCGAATCATCATTCGATGCGTTGTCAACAAGTACAAATTCCCAGCGAATACTTTTCGGAACAATCTGTCCGGCAATATGACGAATTGTGACGGGCAACTTAAGCGCACCATTGTGGCAGCAAATAATGATCGATACTCCTTGACGTTTCATATGTTCAGCGTTATGCGTGTGTAAAGCTTAATGATTTTATACAGGAGTTTCGCATCCCTGTTCATCCGCCACGCTTCTCGTACTTGTGCCACTGCTCCCGATTTATTCCTGAATTTTTTCCATAATGCGTTTGCTGTCTTAAGGCCGTAGTGCGCGTAAAATTTTCTACTCGTTTTTTCAACTTCGTTTCGTTTTTCCAACGGAACATATTCCCGAATTTTATTCATGACAAATGACAAGTCCTGCATGTTCCGGCCCGTTAAAAATGATTTGCCAGAGATAGAGCTATCATGCTTTCGGTATTCGGCAAGGATGTCGGGAATGTAGCCAATCTTGTATCGTGAGGCGATACGCATCCACATCTCCCAATCTTCACCGTATTCAACTCCATAAAAAGTTCCCAACTCCTCATACACCTCTCGCTTCACCACCATGCTGGCATACTGTATTCGTTGACGCTCCGCCAGAAGTATCAGCGCATTTTCAAGAATTCCACGATGCGACATTTCTATCTTTTCATTACACAGGAAGTCGCCTCTATCATCGACATATGCGTAGCGACAGAATGCCGCCCCTAGTTCGCGGTGCGTCTGAAACAAGTTGTCAAATTGTTTATAAAAACCGTTCCGAACGCGATCATCTCCATGAAGCAGATGAACCACCCCCCCAGTTGCCCGATTGATACAAGAATGGAAATTCCTTACACTTCCAAGGTTTTCTTTCTGGCGAAAATATTTCACACGATTTCCCCCAATGTCGCTTACAAGTTGTGAGACATTCGCATCGGTGCTGAAATCATCCACAACCTCAATCTGCATTTCATCATCAGAAGGTGCCTGCTGTAATACACTTTCCAACGTTTCGCGGAGGTATTGTGAACAATTATAGACCGGGATCATCACTGACCATCGCGGTCGTATTACTCCAAGAGGAACGGAATCAATCCCTGGTGGCTGCGATGGTATCCTCTCGGTTAGTATTGACATATCATTCAACGGAAAACGACGCCATAATATTTTTCATTCGCCATTGTATCCCGTGAGCCATTAGAGAATTAAAAGATCTCCAATCGCGGGTTCGAATTAATAATTCCAACATCTTATGCTTTGGCAAAATTTTTGAAACTTCGTCCATGATAAACTTGCGCTTAAAATAATAAGCCGTTCGAATGTCCTCCTCCGATCGGTTTGGATTTTCTGTAATCAAAATTTTTTCAGTCACGCGTTTAAGTAAATCCATCGCCATCTCCAAATCTTCAGTTTTTTGCTCTTTCGCGATCGGCTTAAAATTGTGACGCAGACATTCGAGAACTGCGTGAGGAATTTCCATAGGACCAAGATAGTATTGGAGATTCCGTTTTACGTTTTGTTCATTGGCAATTTCATATTCTTGCTTGCGCAAAACTCCATTCAGACTAGTCGATGATAATCTGTAATCCAACAAAGCCTCCGGCAAATTCGCTATCCTGAAATTGCGTGAAACTTTCCAGAACAAATCAAAATCTTCGGAATAGGCCATGCTGTACATTCCCACTGCCTCAATTGACTTCTTTCTATACATAACCGTCGGATGGTAAATCCAACACTCGAACGTGAGGTTGTAATAATAGAAGTTGCTTCGATAGCGTTCGAGCCTTACAAACTTTTGGGCTTCTGTGACGACATTTGCCCACGTGCTCAACAGCGCACATTCCTTGTGGGCAATCATATAGTCAAATTGTTTTTTCAATCGTGAAGGGTGCGAAATATCATCAGCATCCATACGTGCGATCAATTCCGATTTTGCTAAGTCAATGCCACGATTGAGCGTAGGAGAAATTCCAAGGTTCTTCCCGTTCCTGACAAAAAGAATTCTTTGGTCAGTAAAATCTGCAATAATCGATTGAGTGTTGTCTGTTGAACCGTCATCAATAATGATAAACTCAAAATCACATAGCGTCTGGTTCAGAATACTTTCAATAGCATCTTTTACAAAGCGTTCCGCATTGTAAACTGGCATCACCACGGATACTTTTGGAGCAGTCATACTTTGCTAAGCTTTAAACGTGCTATTTTTCTAAACACTCGACTGATTACTCCACGCACAACGTTTGGAACATCGACAAACAATTTGTATTTGACAGGGTCACGATATGGCATCATCGCCTTTCGCACCAATTGCTTCACTTGCGGAAAATCGTTGCCTTTAATTTTTAAATATTCGAAAAACCAATTCAGGTAGTGGCTTCGAACGATGTGATATTTGCCATTGTGATGGACAGATGAAACTAATGATGCTGGTCGCTGACGATATCGGTTGTGACATGCATGAGAAACGTAAACTTTCTCAGTTAGATATACTTTAGCAAGAAACGCCTGGTCTTCATACATCTGGTAAATGCCACGAAATGATTCTTCAAAATCGTGACGCTTGAAAATTGAGCGGTGCGCGACAATTCCACATGGACAAGGCGCGGCTCCTCTTCCCAGTGGATACAGTTTTTTTATTAGTGCAGGTGGTTCATAAAGACCTTCATCGACGCCAACTTTGACAATGATATCACTTTTACTCGTGCTGCTCCAACTATACCAATACTCCGATGCCTCCAGAAGTACTGTTATTTGAGGATGATTTTTAAACAGTACCAATTGAGCGCTCAATTTATTCGGCAACCAAACATCGTCTGCATCAATAAGTGCGATCAGGTCACCCTTTGATTTTGATATTCCAAAATTGCGACTAGCACTCAACCCCTCATTGCAATGACCAGGATGATGTGTATAAAATATTTTCTGAGGAAAATTTTTAGAGTAGCGCTTTGCAATCGCAGTGCTTCCATCGGTCGAGCCATCATCCACCAGAATCAATTCCCAATTTATGTAGTCCTGTATTAGAACACTTTCGATTGACTCAGAAAGGAATTTTTCTTCGTTATAAAAACAAAGAATCACAGAAAGTAAAGGTGGTGCATCAAAGATCATTTCCATTTGCCAATTGCTTTAGATTAAAGGCTAGCTCGGTTACACTCCAATTCTTAACTTGAACTCTCGGAAGCGCAAATACGTCTGCTCCACTTTCAACTGCACTTGCCTCAGTCGACACAGCATATTGATATCCTGCCTGGGCAACCAACTTTCTGGTCACATCAGTATAGTTCCCATATGGATAAGCAAATCCTGAAACATTTTTTTGAAGAAGTCGCTCGAGATCTTTTTTACTTTCAGCTATTTCATAAAATTGTTCATCCGATGAACATGCCCCTAACATGCTGTGGTGCACGGTATGGGCGCCAACATCAAAAAGCGGACTGCCGCTTAATTTTTTTAATTGATATTCATTCATCAACGTGTTTGGCCATGCCGAATGCCGGTAAGCAGCCCATGACTTGAGCTCACGAATGATTTTATCTTGTTCAGCGTGATGGAGAGGTTGAATCCTTTTCCAAAGTTTCAGATATAAGTCAATGCGCTCACTGCTAAACGCTCCGCCAAAACGCCAGGCGGCTATCTCCTGTACCGTTTTTCCATCAAGTCTTTTGTGACGTTTTAGTTGAAACGAAAAAGGTTGATTATTAATGTTGATAAATAAAAAATCCGGGAGAGCATTGGAATGAAGAATTATGCTTTCAAGTTCATCCCACCAATATGGACGGGCATGAGCAAGACGGTTAGTTGTAAAATAAAATGTTGCCGGAAGTTGATACCATTCCAGCAAAGGCATTGCATTGAGATAGTTGTCATAAAATCCATCATCAAAAGTTATTGCAATTGAATTCTGTTTGAGATTTCCTGATTCGACCATCGATGCCATTTCATCCATTGGAAGAACTGCAAATTTTCTTTTAAGAAAATTCAGATGCGTCTCAAATCGATCAGGGTCAACTGCAAGGTCCCACGGATCCGATTTGCGTTGACATACTTGGTGATACATCAGGATGATCGCCCGTTGTCCCTTCAATTTTTTAAGCCGATGAATAAGTTTACTCCACATTTCCGCTTAAGGCTTAGTTGCTTTTACTGATATGATCACCTGATATTGTGGATCGCGATAGTTTAAGGACTCCGTGTCAATTTCCACAAGGCCCATGCCGTACAAAAAACTACTCGCAACTTTTACATTCCCATAAGTTTGGATGTCAACTGATGAACCATTAAACGTGTCTTTCATTACTCTACGAATTGAAGTATCCGTGAATGACCACAGCCAGTAATCTTTCCAGATGCCTTTGTCGATGTGACTGATACCAGGAACTGTCATCAGCAATACGCCTCCCGGTTTTAAAATTCGATAACACGTTTGAAGCGCTTTTTTAAAATCATAGATAAGGTGAAGGGTTTGAGTTAAAATGATGCAGTCAAATTTTCCTTCAGGAATTTGAGGTACGCTCGTGATATCACCAATGATAGTTGCCTTTTCGTTTGTAGCGTCTATATGCAGAACATCACTTTCCTGGACAGCCTTGGCACCAAACCTGAACGTATATTCATTATCGCCAATCTCAAGGACCTTGCCGTGTATTAATGAACGATTTTCGAAAAGAAAATTTTCAATGTAGTAGCGATCAATAGCTCCTCCCCGATCAAATCCAAAATCATTACTAAATGGTTTAATCCGATTAAAATCCCCGCGGTCAACCTTGCCAACAGGCGGGATAAAGCCATTATGCAAACCACTCTGATGCAAAGCACGAAGGATGCTCTGTGGAAGTATTTTCATAAGGCGAGCCTTTGATTCAAACGCCAATTTCTTCACGAAATATTTTATAAAAGACTGTGGTTTGCACTTCCACAATAGCTTAGCGTCAGATAGCTTTGGCCAAATGCCTTCATTCTTTAATGAGTAGCCAAGGCGTTGCAAAACCTTTTGGCTATAATAATCTGTCCATGATTCACATCCTCTCCTCCATGCATCACTCTCTTCTTCTGTCTTTAAATTCCTTTTATTATTGTTAAGTACTTTCAAAACATTTACGAGCATCTTATTGTAATCAGTAGACATACTGTTCTCATGAATAAGATATGCCGCGATTTTTTCTTCGTGACATGCAACCGGATAACGTCTGGAAATCCGTAAATACAAATCATAATCTTCACAGGCTTTTAAAGTCGTATCAAATTTAAATTCATCAAAAACCCATCGTTGATACATTACAGCTGCGTGCATGCCCACATAGTTTCCAACAAGAAAATTTGTGAAGTGATTACCCTCAACATAACTCCGGTGACCGTCATTGATAATATTCCCATACATGTCAATCTTGTCGTGGGCTCCCGAGACAAACGCACACTCCGGATGGTTCATCAAAAAATTAACATTTCGTTTTATCGCACCGGCATATAGCCAATCATCAGCATCTAAAAAAACAAGGAACTCACCATGACTGATTTGGATTCCTGCATTTCTCGCTCCTGACAGTCCCTGGTTTGTTTGGAAATGATATTTCACATTGGGAAATGACAAGGCAACATCTTTGGTATTGTCTACAGATCCATCATCAACGACAATAATTTCAATGAAGTTTAAATCCTGGATCAAAACACTTTCAATTGCCTTAGCCAGAT
>CBQWHS010000097.1:0-9541 GCA_967728665.1 uncultured Chryseosolibacter sp.
CAGAGCGAGCGGTCTTGCTTTTCAAGCTCAACGATTTCACCACTGGCATTGAACCGGGATTTCATTCTCGCAGCATTAAATAACATGAGAGCCTGGAGGGCCAACGTTTCTTTGTTAGCAAATCCACTATCGAGAAGTGCGTTGTTCAGGATCAGGGCTTCTTCACAAAGTTCTTCGCGAATCATTTCTCTCCCCCATGATGATTTGTATCCTTCGTTAAAAATCAGGTAAATGATTTTATGTACAATGGGTAGCCGGGAAGTTAACGCCAGAGAGTTTGTTGGTTCGCGAAGCAAGCCCTCAACTTTTATTTTTTGTCGGGCGCGCACCAAAATCTTATCAACGCCATCCACTGTCATTCCCAGCAATTGGGCAATCGCTTCAACTTTAAAGTTCACCACATATTTTAAAGTAATGACGACTTGCGATTTGGGCGGCAGATCAGGATTAGAACAAATAAAAAGAAGGCGCAGGTGCTGATCTTTTATAAGTGATTCAGAAAAAGAGTCCTCATAAAAACATTCTTGATTAGAAGGAATGGCGTTGTGAGATGTTTTCTTCAACTGGTTGAGTGCGTTGTTTCGGCACACGGTATATATCCAACCAGGCGCATTGGAGGGTATACCATTTTTGCGCCAGTGGATGAGCGCTTTGGAAAACCCATCGTGTACGATATCTTCTGCCAAAAAAAGATCAATGTCGTTGGAAAGAGAAAACAGTGAAGACACCATCTTTCCAAAATGAGTTTTGTAAAGTTGATCCACTGTTTCCTGAACATGATCCATGGTTAGGATTTAAATGTCAATATCGGCCTGACTTCTACGGCAGCCTCCCCTGTCTGTACCAGTGGGCATGATTGAGCAATGGCAACTGCTTGCTTCAGGTTTTCCGCATTAAAAAAAGTTACACCACTTACCCCCTCCTTCGACTCAATGAATGGACCATCGGAAGTAACGTCTGTTTTGCGAACGAGCCGCCCTTCAATCGTGAGCGCATCGCCATGGATATAATTCCCGGTTTCCGTCAACGATTCAACCCACTCCATCATGATAAGCGTGTTTACTTTCCGCTCTTCCAATGACATTTTTTTCAATTTGCTGAGATCTTCCCGGATGATTAATAAGAATTTTTCCATGATTTTAAATTTACCAATTAAATAATTGTGTCGAAGAGACAATCTCACAGTCCTTGATCCGTACAGATGACTGTATTTTTTTATTGTCCATGATGGTGTCCGGAATTTACAAAGTCATTTGTCTATGAGTAAAACCATAGGTTATGAAAAAACTAAAAAAATTATTCAGTCTTACTTTTTTTGCCCTTTTGCTAAGCTTCAATCATCTGTCATTCGCTCAAACCCGTAATGGGGAACTTGATAAAATGCCAAAAGATCTCGAAACCGATTTTGCGCTCAGTGCTTTACCATCCCATTTGCGCGCGGAGGCATCTGTTTACTTGCTGGATCCCAGCAAAGGCTATTACTTGGCGCGCAAGGGATCAAACGGGTTCATTTGCTTTGTGATCAGAACAGAATGGGAAAGTGCACAATTCCGGGATGACCTGTATACTCCGATAAGTTTTGATGCTGAAGGCGCCAAAGTTATCTATCCCGTTTATGCTGATGCCGCATCCATGCGTGCCTCAGGAAAATTTTCGGCCCAGCAGGTGAAGGACACTATTGATTTGAGGATCAAAAAGGGAATTTACAAAGTTCCGAAGCCAGGTATCTCCTACATGCTGGGGCCGCTCATGCGCACTTTTGATGAATCATCAAAGGTTGTTACGATGAGCATACCACACTATATGTTTTACGCCCCTTATTTGACAGCCGCTGATTTCGGTTGCAGCTCAAAGACAACTGACCATGGACCCGTTGTTCTTGGCGATGGCAAAACTCCGCATGGCTTTGCCCTAATGTTCGCAGGTGCAGAAGAGAAAGCTAAAATTGTTGCCGACCAGGCGCGACTGTTGAAGCAACTTGCCGAATACAGGCCGTATCTTAAAATTTGATGGTAAAATTGACCTTGGAATTAGTAAGCTGGTTTTTAAAACGTGCGGAAAGCTTTAAAATCTCCGGGACGCATTCACCTAAATTACAGCTTCGACAAGCCAAGTCTGAAATCCGTTTTCAATTAGATCTGATTTTAACGTTCGGACAAATCTTTTGTTGGAGCTACTATGTGAAATGAAAATTCTCATCGTAGTAAAACGTTTGGCTATAAGACGTTTGCCTTATCGTAATTCGAAAAATAAACAATAAGGCAGATGACTTATATTTTTGTTGGCAGCAGTTTGGTCCCTTTATCCAATCCTGTACAATAAACATTTGCTTTCAGTAACAGCTTTTCATACATGAGCGCTGATAACAAATGAGCCAATGTTTTTCGTGATTACCCAATCTTGCCTGTGTTTGCGTAAGGCTGCCAGGGAACTTATATGCTTGACATCCATAGTCATGTAAGTTATTATGTGTATACAAAGGCAAGAATTTCCCTAATATTCATATATTTTAACGTACAGTGGCAAAAGGCTTTGCCGCGTGGTATGCCTAAAATGATAAAACGTTTTCTCATTTTTTTTTCAACACTTCTTTTTTGGAAGGCCGTTCTTTGCCAAACTCAAGACATTAAATTCAATCACATTACACCCGATCAGGGCTTACTCAGCGGGAATTCGCTCTGCACCGTTCAGGACTATCAAGGCTTCTTTTGGTTTGGGTCGGAAGAAGGCCTTCAGCGATACGATGGATATTCGTTTAAGAACTATTTCACAGACAAGAACGACTCCACAAGCCTAAGCAGCTCGTTCGTTCACCAAATTCTGGAAGACAGCCATCACAACCTGTGGATCGGTACGTTCGATGGTGGCTTGTGCTTGTACGATCGCGAGAATGACAAGTTCATCCGCTTTCTGCATGACCCCAACGATGAACATTCCATCATCGGTAATTTTTTACAAATGATGTTCGAAGCCGATGGAACCATTTACGTTGGCGCTGTTGGCCATGGCATAAGTGCTTTTAAAACTCCTGAAAAGGTTACCGATAAAATTCAGTTCGTCAACTACCGGTTTCCGGAAACTCGCGAATATGCGACCACCCGCTGGGCTGGTGCCATGGTGGAAACAAACCGGGGCTTACTGGTGGCTATCAACGGAGCAGGTGTAAATCGATTGGATCCCAAAAGCGGCACCTTCACTCCTGTTCTGAAGGATTCAGTTGGATCTCGCACACAATGTTTGCTGTTTGATTCCAGGCAACGGCTCTGGATTGGTACGTGGGATGAAGGCTTGTATGTAATTGACAGACGCAATAGCAAGATGGTGCATCACATGGCAACAAGCGCTTCGGGTCATTTGAGTCACAATCAACTCTACAACATCACCGAAGATGAATCAGGAAATATCTGGATCGGCACCGACAACGGACTAAACTTGCTGCCCCATGACGCTGATCCTTTTACCCCGGCACCTTTTATCACGTTCAAGCACGATCCGTTTGATACCCATAGTCTCCTCTCTAACTCGATCAAAAATGTTTACATAGATAGCCGCCACCGGATGTGGGTAGCCTCCTATTTTGGAGGCGTCAACATGTATGATAAAAGCCTGTTGCAGTTCCGTTCATTCAAGTCGAACGGACCTATTGCACCCGGGCTAAGTCACAGCAATGTATTTGCACTTGCAGAGGATGAATCGGGTAATCTGTGGGTCGGAACGGATGGTGGTGGTTTGAATTTCGCAAAGGGACCTATTGATCAAATTCAAAAAGAAGATTTTGTTAAAATTAAACTTTTGCGAAATGGTCAGTTAGTCGAGAAGATCAAGTGCCTGAAGGTTGATGACACAGGAAACTTGTGGGTGGGTACGTGGGGTGACGGTCTCTTCAAGGTGAACGTGAAAGACCATTCTTCGCAACATTTTCCTATTGAAGCACTTAGGGAAGCCAGACTTCCGGTCAATGAAATCCTCGCTGTCGATATCGACTCGGTGGGTAATCTTTGGATCGGTACGTTCGGGTTTGGCGTGCTCCACTATGAGTTGCGCACCCGATCAGTCCGGCAATTTCTGCAAGCCGAGAGTGGTAGCGAGGAGCGTGAAGTCAATAAGGTAAATGATGTTCATATCGATAAACAAGGCCACGTGTGGGTGGCGCGCGATGGTGGTGGATTGTCATTGATTGAGCCGCGAGAAAGCCGGTATCGGGTTATGGAAACTGGGTTGCTAACCAACACGCTTACCGTTACTTCTATCATGGAAGATTCCAACGGCCTGCTTTGGTTGGGTACCAACTCTGCAGGCGTGATTGTCTACGATCCGGTAAAGAAGACAACCCGATCATATAACAAGACTTCCGGGCTGACGACCAACAGCGTGTTTGCCACGGTAGAAGATAAAACCAATGGCCATATCTGGATTGGCACCAACGAGGGTTTGACAAGTATTGAGGTGGCCACGAATAAAATTAATCATTTTACCAAGCCCGATGGCTTGCAAGGCAATCAGTTCAACAATAATTCGGTATTGCGAGATGAACATAGTGGCATGTTGTTGTTTGGTGGCATCGAAGGACTCACAGCATTTCATCCTGACCACATTCAAGTAACGACCTTCAATCCGCCCATCGTGTTCACTCATTTCAAGTTAGACAATCAGGAAGTGACGATCGGGCCCGATTCGCCACTCAGGAAAAATATTACGCTAACGGAACAAATTGAACTTAAGCATTTCCAGAATTCGTTTAGCCTGGAGTTTGCTGCCCTTCAATATGACCAGGCGCACCGTACGCAATATGCCTACACGCTGGAAAATTTTACCAACAGGTGGATCGAATTAGGGTCTGAGAGAAAAACAACCTTCACAGCCCTGCCACCCGGCTCCTATATTTTTCGAGTGAGGGCCACCGACAAGGATGGAGATACCACGAGTCAACAGGCCGTTCTTCGAATTGTGATACACCCTGCCTGGTGGCAAACGATCCCCTTCAAGATCCTGGTGGCGGTTGCATTGCTTGTCATGGCCTTCGCTATTTTTCAAACGCGCCTCAACTATCTGAACCGCCAACGAGTTGTATTAAAAAAACAGGTTGCAGAGGCTACACAGGAAATTGAAAAGAAGAATATCGAGTTGGAAGCCAAAGTAGTCGAGGTCAGTGTGCGCGATAATGAAATTCAAGCGCAGAACGAAGAACTTACTTCACAGAACGAGCAGATATTGCACCACCGGCAAAACCTCGAAGAAGCACACGACAAATTGAAAGTGATGAACAATCAGCTGGAAGAACTGGTGCAACAGCGAACGGCTAAGTTGGAATTCACCGTGCACGAGTTGGACACCGTAGTGAAAGAGCTTGATCGATTTGTATACAGCGCCTCCCACGACCTGAGCGCTCCATTAAAGTCCGTGCTCGGGCTGGTGAATATTTTGCGTAGTGAGCGTGATCCCGAAAAACTTCAAACGTATTGCGACTACATTGAGCGGAGCATCAGCAAACTGGATAACGTCATCAGGAGCTTGGTGGAATTTTCCAGGAATTCCCATTATCCGGTAGCGCATGAAGAGGTGAATGTTCATAAGATTATTGCTGAAGTGGTTGAAGAGCTTGCATTTTGGCCGGAGGCACAACTGGTGCAACTGAACAATAGCGTGATGCCGAATCTGGTTGTGAAATCAGACCCCGAACGACTGAAGGTGATTCTTCACAACTTGATTGGCAACGGCATCAAGTATGCGGATACCAAGAAGCCTTCCCCTTCGATTTGGATCGAAGCGTTTCTCGAGCGCAAAACATTTGTGCTTCTGGTGAAGGACAACGGCATTGGTGTCAAGGAGTCGGACCATGCACGTATTTTTGATATGTTCTTCCGCGGTACCGACCGGTCAAAAGGTTCCGGTTTGGGTTTGTTTATCGTGAAGGAGACGGTGAGTAAGTTGAAGGGCACTGTCAGTCTGAAGTCTGAGTATTCCGTAGGAACGACCTTCGAGATAAAGCTGCCCGAGTAAGGACTTCGAACTCAAACTAAAAAATTCTCCAAACGGAAATGAAAGAATGGGTAGTACTTCCAAAGCCCGCCAATAAGTGTCGCTACCCCAGTCCGGTGCCTGCGTGAATGTACCCCGTGTAGCAACCCCTTAATAGGTTCTTTTGTAGAGGCCTCGGTCGATGGTTATGGCGAGGCTTTGCATGAACTCGGCGGGATTGAAGCCTTGTTTTTTGTATTCGGCCTGGACTGCTTCTTTCGCGTTGGTCATGCTTTGCATATCATTCCAGACCGCAATTGAAATAAAAACGAGGTTTCCATTTTCATCGATTCGTTCGTATGCAGCGTCCTCGATAAATCCATCGAGCTTGCGAAGGAAATCGCGCGCGATGATCGATCTCTCTACAAACGCTTTTGTCGCGGATGCAGGTACGATAAACTTGTCGATAAAACGAATGTGATCGTTATGAATAGTTAAGGCAGAAAGATCTGCGGGTAGAACATCGATCTGCTGTAGGAAACCGAGACGGTCGGTATATACGGTGCTCTTTACGATCTTACCATTCTTTAACTCGAAGACGCCCATGCCATCGTTGGTGATCTTATTTCCGGTGGGTGCAAAAAAACTAAATGAACCTGTCTGCGTTCCCTCGAGTTTCCATCGGAGAAGAACTTTGTCACCATCGCCGATCACTTCCTGAACATTCCACTGTGCATCCGGCAAAGCCTTTAACACAACTTCGATTCCTACTCTGAATGCCTGTGGCCCGCGCGCGTTATTTGCTCCTTGAAAATCTTCAGATACAAATTCGTGCAACCTGTTCAATTCTCTTTTATTCATGATTTCTTCGTAAAGCTTCTGCACTATTACTTTATTGTTCTCAACTGACGACATATTTACCTCCGTATTTTTTGGGTTGTTACTGTTTTTACTTTGACCGTTGCCAGTGCATGGAATAATGAAAGCCAGCACCAGGAGACTAGTAGTTAAATGAAATGATCTCATATGTTTTATGCTTAGTCCGCTTGCGTTTAAAAGCCTCGGCGGATAACTCAAAGAACGGGAACTGCGAAGATGCGTTCTTGTAAAAAAGCACTGATTATTACCAGCGCGCCGGAGTGGTGAGGAAGTCGGTTGGCGTTTGCCCTGTGAATAATTTGAAATCTTTACTGAAATGTGCCTGATCGAAATAGCCAGCGTCTAGTGCGGCATCAGAGAGTGTCTTGTCGGAAAGTTTGTTATGAATTATGCTTCGCAGTCTCACGATGGAAGAGAACTGCTTCGCCGGTATACCTATTGCCTGCCGGAACCTTTTTTCGAATGGATCTTTGCTGATGCAAAGTAAGTCAGTGAGTTCGTTTATTCTGATAGTGCCGTTAGTGGAATGGATCTTCTGTAATGCGGTGTGTACGAGCATGTCGGGTTTGTGATACGATATTTTCGAGAGCAGGTATTTTTCGATTAAGTCGATTTTGTCTTTCTCAACATCAAGTTCGGCCAATTTTGATTCGATGGAAGTTATGTCTTTATATCGGCTGAGGTTATTCAGTGCTACACTATCGTTCATGAATTCATGAAGTGGTTCGTGAAAGAACGTGCTTGCTCCCTCCTCTCTGAACTGAACTAAAATGTTACCCGAACCTGGCGTATAGGTTATAAGGCGAAACGATTTTCTTAAACCTGAAATTGAAGCGAATGGCAACTCATGTTCGTGGTCTCCTGCCTGATGTTTAACCTTACCCCTGTATCGGAAGACCATGGTCATCGATGTATCAGGGATGATCCTGTTGATTGACGTTGTATTAGTATCGACTACAAGGTATGCTTTGATGAATGGTTGAAGTTGGGCTGATGGAGAATACCTTCGTAGGATCATGGTGTATAGAACAGGCATTACGTATTTAAAGTTCGTAGTGGGAAGATCGTTAAAGTTCTTTGGGCATGCGGTCCGAGAAGGGGGTTTGGTTTTGGCTCCATATTGTAAGCGATGGCAATCAAATACGGCCGGAGAGAATTATATTGAGGTATAAGATTTATCTTCAAATATTTAAGTATCTACGAAGCGTCGCAGTAGTTTTTTTAAGTTGACGTAGCCGACAAATTTACAATTTAAAGCCTTCGTCGGTCCTCCTTCCTCTCCCGTTTTATGCACGCAAGCCGCGCGTGTTTTGGTGAAGAACGCTTCACCAAATGCATCAAGCGCGTCGGCATCATTTGTAAACTTGCTGAGGAGCACAGCCTTTCTCTATCGGCTGAGGATAATGTAATCCTGAAGCACAGTCTGTAAGAATTTGGTCTGGTCGCCATCGTGCGATTCGATGTTCAGGAGTTCCTTAATGCGCGCAGTCAAAAGTCCAATTGCTTCTTCATGAGAATCATTGTCATACTTTCTATATCGATCCAGGGTTGATTTGATGAGCAGCGCGTCTTCTTCATGAAGTTTGCGAGCCTGAACGTATTTGGGTGTATATGTCTTTCTCTCATGAAGGGCGAGGAGGTCCTGAAGGCTCAAATTTGTTCTGGAAGAGATTTTCACTACTGCTGTGTTTGCAACTACATCGCCAATGCGTTGCCCTTTTGCTGACGACACAACAAGGACCGACGCAATGGAACCGATCGAGAAATAGATATCAATCAGACGGAAGATCCATCGGGCAGTATAATCAAAGAATGTAATTTTACCTCCGGCCACTTTAATCACTTGAATACGCATGGCCATTTTCCCAATGCTTTGTCCTTTGTTAAGGGTCTCAAACAAAAGCGAATAAAACATGAATATCCCATAAACGATAAAAACCATTATGGCTGTGGCACTTTCAGACTCGCTGGTGAATGCCGCGCCGAGTGCTACCAGGATTGAAGAACTCACGATGATAACGAGTGCGTCAAGACTAAACGCGATGGCACGTTCCCTCAGCCCTGCCAGCTCATACTGGAGCACTACATTTTGTGTCGTTATAATTTCAATGTTTTTCATTTTTTCGACCTAAAAGCAATATTTTGGTGGCCGATGAAGGAGACCCGTTTTATTGCCCAAAATAAGGAAAAGTGGCAGGAATCTGAAAACCTGGTGCAGCACGACATAAAAGACCCGGACAAGTTAAGCAACTTGTTTACCCAGGTCATTGATGACCTCTCCTACTCCAGAACTTACTACCCGAATCGCTCGGTGAGGGTCTACCTCAATAAGATCGCGCGGCAATACTTCTCTATTATTTATGGCCATCGCTCTGATCGTAAGAGTGGTTTCACTGACTTTTGGACCGACGAGGTGCCACAAATCGTGATCCATTGCAAAAGAGAACTTTTTATTTCCTTATTGTTTTTTCTTGCCGCGATGGCGATCGGTGTATTTTCATCGGTCAAGGATCCTCATTTCGCCAACAGCATTCTCGGTGACTCCTATGTTGCTATGAGCAACGAAAACATTCAAAAAGGTGACCCGATGGCCGTGTACAAAAAAGCGAACGAAGTGGAGATGTTCCTCGGCATCACAATCAATAACCTGATGGTCGCATTCCGCACCTACGTGCTCGGGGTATTCCTCGCGATCGGAACGTTG
>CBQWHS010000098.1:0-9516 GCA_967728665.1 uncultured Chryseosolibacter sp.
ATTATTAATACCGTTACCGGAAAAGAATTCACATCGAAAAATGTTCTCATTACTACCGGGGGAAGTCCAAAAGCAGATTCATATAATTTTATCGCGAGTCTGGGACATACCATTCTCGAACCGATTCCATCGCTATTCACTTTTAACGACACCGATAAAAAGTTTGTCGACTTGATGGGTTTGTCCGTTCCAAACGCGGAAGTGAAAATTGCTGGGACGAAGCTTTCACAGCGTGGCCCACTACTCATCACACATTGGGGATTGAGCGGTCCCGCCATTATTAAATTATCTGCGTGGGCTGCACAAGTTTTGTTTGAGAGAAAATATTTGTTCACGGCATTAGTGAGCTGGATTGGAAATATTTCCGAAAAGGAAATTTCTGAATCCCTGGTGGATCAAAAGAATTTAAAAGGCAAACAAAAAGTTTTTACGAATCCTATGTACGCCCTTCCACAGCGGTTGTGGTCGCGACTTTGCACGCTTGCGGAAATCGGGGAAGAAAAAATTTGGGCTGAGACGAGTCAAAAACAGATTAATAAATTGATGGAATTACTCATTCGTTGTCCGTTTCAGATCAAAGGCAAGACAACATTCAAAGACGAATTTGTTACATGTGGAGGAGTGGAGTTGAGGCAAGTCAATGTGGATACAATGGAAAGTAGAATTTGTCCGGGAGTTTATTTCGCAGGCGAAGTATTAAATGTTGACGGAGAAACAGGCGGCTTCAATTTTCAGAATGCGTGGAGCACAGCATTTGTTGCAGCAACCAGCATTTGCCATTCATAACCCATCGCGGGTGATCGCCATTTCACAATCCACCGAAACCACACGACATTATCCAGTTATCACAAACCATTGAAGGTTTAAGCCTTTAATTCTATATTTTTCATCTTAATCCAAAAAAATCCAAATGCATCGGTATAGAAGTTCTCTGCTCGGATTGTGTATTGTGATGATCGCAGTCGCATTTGTTTCCTGTACGGGAACAAAAGAGCAAAAATCAGCGGACGCGAATTCGTTTAAAGTCCCAATTGAATATTATAAGTTGAAAAATGGTCTGCGCGTGATTTTGTCCGAGGATCATACTTCTCCAACAGTGGTTGTTGCAGTCTATTATAATATTGGTTTTCGGATCGAACCAAAAGACAGAACAGGCTTCGCCCATCTCTTCGAACACATGATGTTTCAAGGTTCGAAAAATCTTGGCAAAATGGAGTTCATTAAGATGGTTCAGAAAAACGGGGGAATTCTGAACGGTTCAACGCGCTTTGATTTCACCAACTATTTTGAAGTGATGCCAGCACACAAATTGGAAACTGCATTGTGGGCAGAATCTGACCGCATGAAAGGACTCGCGATCACGCAAGAAAATTTGACGAATCAACAGGGTGTTGTAAAGAATGAAGTGAAGGTGAATGTGTTGAACCAACCTTACGGAGGATTTCCCTGGCTCGATATGCCGCAGTACGCCAATGAAAACTGGTACAACGCGCATAATTTTTATGGAGATCTGGCGGATCTTGATTCTGCGAAACTTGAAGACGTTGATAAATTCTTTAAAACGTTCTACGCGCCAAATAATGCAGCTATCGCTGTTGTTGGAGATTTCACTTCCGTGGATGCAAAAAAATGGATTCAACAATATTTCGATTCAATTCCCGCTTCTCAACTTCCTCCGAAACCGGATTTGACGGAACCGAAACAGGATAAGGAAAAACGTTTCACGAAGGAAGACAAACTTGCCAACAAGCCTGCAATTGCAGTTGCATACAAAATGCCCGAAAGAAATACTCCGGAATATTTTGCGATGGGTCTGATTGATCAGATGCTAGTTCAGGGAAGTGATAGCAAACTTTATCAACGCCTTGTTCAGAAGAAAGGATACACCGGAAATTTAAGTGGAGGCATCAACTATCTCGGTAACATGTTTAACTATAATGGGCCAATGGTTTGGATGGTAGACTTAATTCATGATAAAACAGTTTCTTCTGATTCAATTTTAACTCAGGTGGATCAATCGGTTGAGGAATTGAAAAACCTATCCCAAGCGGATCTTGATCGTGCTGTTATAAAGATCCGTTCCAATCTCTACGACAATCTTGGACAATTCTTTGGATTCGGTCGCGCGGATCTGCTGGCGAGTTTTGCATTGTTCGATGATGATCCATCGCGCATCAATACGCTCGAAGACGAGTTTAAAAAGGTTACACCGGAGCTAATCAAGAAAACACTCAATGAGTATATGACTCCGGCAAACAGAACGATTTTGATAGTTGACCCTAAAGCGCCAAACCAATGAGAACACTGAATAAACTTTTTGTAGCTGTAATCGCTTGCTGCGCCTTTGCGGCAAACGCACAAAAGCAAACGCCACCGGAAGGCGGCACTCCAAAGGACTTTCAACTTCCCGCGAAAAAAATCGCAAAACTTTCCAATGGACTAACGACAACGCTTGTACAGTACGGCGCCATTCCTAAAGTGAATATTAACATAGTGATCAAAACAGGGAACATCCACGAAGGGCCGAACGAAGTTTGGCTTGGAGATTTGACCGGTGCGTTGATGCGTGAAGGAACGACAACAATGGATTTCAAAACCATCGCTGAAAAAGTTGCGGGCATGGGTGGTGAAGTGAACGTGGCAACAGGATTAAATCAAATGACAATTTCGGGTTCTGTTCTTTCCGAATTTGCGCCAGAGCTTGTGAAAATTTTGGCCGACATTGTGATGAACCCAAAATTTCCGGCCAACGAAGTTGAACGGCTGAAAAATGATTTAAAAAGAAATCTTGCCGTGCAGAAATCAGTTCCGCAAAATCAAGCGATTGAAAAATTCCGTTCGGTTATTTACAAAGACCATGCATACGGAAGATATTTTCCAACTGACGCCATGTTAAATTCTTATACACTTGACATGGCGAAAGGGTTCTACGATAAGAATGTCGGTGCAAAGCGAACTGTTGTCTACGCTGTTGGCAAATTTGATGAGGACGCCGTGAAAAAAGCAATCGATGATGCTTTTTCAAAATGGAAGGAAGGACCAGAAGTTGATTATCCCATAGCGCAACCATCGAAAGCCGGACAGGTTGCTATGATCGATCGAAAGGATGCACCTCAAACAACGGTAATCGTTGGATTGCCGACACTCGATCCATCGAAGCCGGATTATCTTCCATTGCAAGTGACAAATTCTTTGCTTGGCGGTTCTTTTGGTTCACGGATTACGTCCAACATCCGTGAAGACAAAGGCTACACGTATTCTCCGTTTAGTACGATCAATACAGGATATCGCAGCGCAATTTGGTATGAGCAGGCCGACGTGACGACTGAACACACCGGCGCATCGCTCAATGAAATTTCCAAGGAGATTTCCAAACTTCAAAAAGAAGCACCTTCAAAAGAAGAGTTGGAAGGAATTCAAAAATATGAAGCCGGCATTTTTGTATTGCAGAATTCAACACCCAACGGAATTATCAACCAATTGAATTTTCTTGACCTCCACGGATTGCCGGATTCTTATCTGACGGATCGTGTGAAGAACATTTATTCAATCACTCCGGAGAAAGTCCAGCAAATGGCAAAGGATTATTTTAAGTATGAGGATATGACGCTGGTGTTGGTAGGTGACAAAAAGCAATTAGACAAACAAATAAAAGAGCACCAGAAATCATTGAGGGTGAAATAAAGTCTCGTTTTATTCAGGAATTATTAATAGCCCTGGCTAAAAACCTTAGTTTAAAGCCAGGGTCTTTTTATTCGCTCTTTAAAGTATCTACAGGATTTGCAAATGCAGCACGAAGCGTTTGTGATCCGATAGTGAGAACACCAAGCAAAAACAAGATTGAAATTCCGATCAGCATTGTGCCGATTCCAAGTTGAGTACGATAAGCCATGAACTCTAACCAGAAGTTGTTGATGAAATAGGAAGCAGGAACTCCAACGACGACAGCAATGAGCAGTAGTTTCAAGAAGCCTTTCGATAACAGCATCACAATCGACTTATCCGAGGATCCGAGAACTTTACGAATAGAGATTTCTTTCATTCGTGTTTCAATGGTATAGGTGGCCATGCCTAAAAGTCCCAGACACGAAATCATGATGGCCAGAAACGCAATGACCCCCATGATGTTCACAACATCGCCAAAAATGGTATTATAGAAATATTTGATTTCGGTTTCCATTTCTTTATAGTCGACTTTCAATCCAGGATTTACTATAGTCCACGCCTTTTCTATACTTTGGATTGCATTTTCATACGTTCCGGAATATCGCACTTGCAATAAGCCAAGTTGTCCGGGATTATACATCAATGCCATCGGTTCAATCTTACTCATCAAAGCCTGATGGTTGTAATTTTTCACAACACCGACAATGACTTTGCGACTTGAGTCGCGCTGATGTATAATTTCTTTGCCCAGGGCGTCAATTGCGCTTTTGAAATGGAATTGTGAAACGGCTTCTTCATTGATGACTACTTCGTTTTCTAGTAATTCACCATCCGCGGAAGCGAACATTTTGCCAGCGACAAGATTCACTTTTATATTTTTCAGGTAATCTTCGTCCACAACAAAATAATTCAGGGAAGTCCATTCTTTTTCGTCAAGCGATTTTTTGAAACCATTAGCGTATGTTGTTCCGGTAGCAGGGACGTGAGAGGCGGCTGAAATACTTTCAACATTTGGATATTTTTGGAGTTCTGCTTTAAGCGCATCGGCCGAAGTTTTATTCAATTTTACCACAACGTTATTCTGCATGTTGAAACCGTAATCCGTGTGAAGGAATAATTCCAGTTGTTTGTACATGACGATCACAGTTAGGATAAAAATCAAGGAAAGCGTAAACTGGGAAACAAGCAAAACCTTTCGCAATCCCATTCTTGAAAACAATTTCACAGAGCTTAAATTCTTCAACACTTTCACGGGTTGAAAACCAGATAACACAACTGCAGGAAAAAGGCCGGCCAATATTCCTACCACTAACGCGAACACCACAAAAATCGCAAACACTGCATAGTTTGCCCGGAGATCCCACATAAACAACCGTGCAAATGTCAATTGAAGCATTAGTGGTTTTACAAGAATCAAAAACGCAAAAGCTAAAACTAAAGCACAAAGCGAAACTACAATTGACTCGGATAAAAATTGCGTGAAGATTTGCCAACGAGCTGCGCCAGTGACTTTGCGAATACCAATTTCCTTAGCGCGTTTTAGCGATCTCGCGATAGACAGATTTGTAAAGTTGAAGCACGACGTGAGCATAATAACGGCGGCAAGTCCGCTAAGGAAATAAACAAACACCCATGGCAACGATGGACCAATCGGATTGTTAATGAATGGCCCAGGTGTGATGTCCAGCAAATTTTGAAGCTGAAATTTTGCCCGATACGATTCCGGATTTGGATTGGATGCAATATGCGTCTTGTAAATTTTTTCAAAATATGGATCGAGATCAGCGGTTGATTTGCCTGGTTCTATAACAATGTACGTCCAGCCATTCCAGAAGTCATTCCAATTTTCCAGGTCTTTTTCAAATTTTCCTAGCGCTTCTATGCGATTCACTGAAGCCATACTTGCAAGCGCTTCGAAGACGATGTGTGATTTGTCTTCTGTTTCCTTTAAAACCCCTGTGACAGTATAAGTTCCCGCATCGCCAACTTTGATTGACTGACCAATAGGATTTTTGTCTTTGAAAAGTTTGTCTGATGCTTTGCGCGTAAGCACAACTGAGAATGGTGAAGTCAACGCCGTTGTTTTATCTCCATATTCAAATTCATACTCGAAAACATCGAAGACTTCCGGATCAGCAAAATATCCTTTCAAGGGAATATTCACATCCTGATTTTCTACCTCAAGCCATCCATTTCCAAACCCTTTTTTCAGGCGAACCGCTTTTTCAATTCCGGTAAAGTTTGTAATCAACTCATCTTTCAGAGGCATGGGGGTGGTGGAATTCGGAACGCTATTTCGGGGAACACCACTGTTATTCACTGCATAAGAATTCACCCTGAAAACACGAGCGTGTTTCGAATTGTAACGATCGTACATCATCTGATCGGCAACCAGCATGATAATCGCCATGCATATTGACATGCTCACTGCCAAACCAAAAATGTTGATGGCTGAAAAAAACTTTTGCCTGGTAAGGTTGCGTATGGCAACCAGAATGTAATTTCTGATCATAAAATTGTGTTGGACTAAACGACTACTTCACTTCCTTCTTTACAATGAAATAATAGGTTAGAAAACCTATAGAGAGCGCGACCGCTAAAATTCCGTAAGGCAATGTTGAATCTGCCTCCACATCCATACGGTCCATGACAATCAGCGCCACGCCTCCCGTAAATGCCAGAAGTCCCCACTTCAATGAACCAAATTTATTGGTTAGCGAATTCTCCTTTCTGAAAATCGCTTGCGTCTCTTCGCTGACGTATCCTTTTTCAATCATTTTTTTCTTTAAAGCATAATCAGTTACTGCTTTTGTAAAAAAATATAATGAGGCACCGAAACTTCCCAGAATAGAAATCGGCATAAAAACTTCATGATTCATAACGTGTGTTTTTAAATGTTTTGAAGTGTATGACACGGCACTGAAACTCAATGTTGCAGATATGCTAAAAAAATTTTCAAAATAGCTTGTAGGAAAAAAATTAAATTAAGCTGCAACATCGCAGGCAAAATTCTTGTCAAACCGTTGTAACGATGGAAGACCGCACGCTGGTAAGGAACATTATTGCTGGAGATTTGCAGGCTTTCAGGCTTTTGATTCAACGCCACGAGCGCCTGGTCGGCCATATGATAGGACGTTTAGTTAAAAATCAGGAAGAAAAAGACGAGTTGTGCCAGGATGTGTTTTTAAGGGTTCACGAAAAGCTTGGTGAGTTTACGTTTCAATCGAAATTGTCAACGTGGATTGCAACCATCGCTTATCGACACGCCATTAATCACCTAAGGAAAAATAAAATGGCTTACACCGATATTCCGGACGAAGAAAGTTTCTCAAGTCATTTTGTGAATGTCGAGAATCCGGAAACGGTTTTAGAGGATGAAGACATGGACATGTTCGTTAAAAGAATGATCGATGAACTTCCAACGCAATACAAAATTGTAATTACACTATATCATGTGGAGGGAATGACCTACCCTGAAATTTGTGAAGTAACACAGATGCCTGAAGGCACGGTGAAGAATTATCTTTTCAGGGCAAGAAATTTGTTGAAAGAAAAAGTTAAAATGTATCTTGGTAAAGAGGAGTTGTTATGAACTATTCAGATGAAGAATTACAAAAAAGGATTGACGAAAATCAGTCGGTTAATTCGAATGATCTCGATGTTCGCGCGTATCAACACGTGTTCAATGCATTGAGCTCAACTCCGATCGAAACTTTGCCTGGAAACTTTGCTGATAAAATCATCGGGGTGATTCAGGCAAAACAGAAGAAGGAATCTTCACGTGATGCATGGCTTTTTGGTTTGGGAATGTTCTTCCTGGTTATAGCATTTATCGTTGCCGTTGTTTATACAGGATTTAAGATGGAACTGGGATTTCTCAAGTCGATGTCTACCTGGCTTGGTCTATTCGTCTTTGGTATTGCATTCGTAATTCTATTGAGTGTTCTCGAACGCAAACTGATTCACAGGCAATCTTAAGCTTTGATGACACACATAAAACGAAAAAGGCTGTCCCCACAACAGCCTTTTCAATTTATGTTCAACAACTAACTTACTTACTCTGGAATCTCAACAGTTCCCATGTCTGTAACAATGCCGGTGTTAACTGTTACTCCTTCTTTTATCACCGTTTCAAATCCGGTTGCAGGAATGAAGTGAACAGAATATGATCCCGCAGCAATTCCGCGCAATAAGAAATGGCCAAGTGAATCCGGATAAGTTGTTCCCAACGTGTCTGTTCCACTGATAGCATACACCGCAGGGTTCGCTTCTTTAGGAGTAACTGTGCCTTTGATTGCACCACTTGTAGCTTCAACAACCCCACGAATCACAGGCTTCAAATTGAATTTTCCATTGCCAGTTTGAACTACTGATCTTGCAACGTCAAAATCCAGAAGAATTTTGTAGGTCACTCCTGCGGTTAAGCTCTGCTGAATTTGAATTTTTAATCCCGACTGCTGGGCGCTCGGAGTGTTCAATGGAATCTCTTTTCCATCAATAACAACGGTGTTATTGTTTCCAAGTACCAATCTTATTTGAGAAATTCTGCCGGCGGGCAAGTCAAGATTTGCTAAAAGTGTGTCCTTGCCATTTGTTAAGTCAAGAAGATTGTGAACTCCTTTTTCAACATTCAAACTGATCCAGCCTTTTCCATTATCTGTCGGTTCACTGTGGATCTGTACATCCTGGATATTAATGTTCAATTTTTCATAATCGCCAGGCGCGTCTGTTAAATAAACTTCAATCCGGGCATTCTTCTCGTCATCCGATTGACATGCAGCGAAAACCACTACCATTGCTGCAACGGCCAACCAACTCATCAACTTTTTATTCATACGATTTAACATGTTTGTTTTTGTATTTATCTTCAATATTACTGCCTGGTAAACGGTATTGACCCGCCCATGTTATCCATTTATGGTCGTTTGGTTGAAAACCCCGATTAAGTGCTCGAATTGACGGTTAGCCCAACCAGCTATTTAATAAAAAAGCCGCTTCTAAGCGGCTTTAAGAATATTGGGATTAGTCTTGATTAATAAACGAGACTTTTTTCCATCATAAATTCAGCAATCTGCACCGCATTTGTTGCGGCACCTTTGCGGAGGTTATCGGCTACAACCCACAGATTTAGGGTGTTTGGCTGAGATTCGTCACGGCGCATCCTTCCAACAAAGACTTCATCACGGCCTTTCGAGTTGATTGGCATCGGGTAAATGTTGTTTTTCGGATCATCTTGAACGATGACTCCCGGAGTGCTTGCCAGAATAGCGCGAACTTCGCTCAAATTGAATTCTTCAAAAAACTCAACATTCACTGCTTCTGAGTGTCCGCCTACTGATGGGATTCTTACGGTTGTCGATGTAACGCCGATAGTTTGATCGCCTAAGATCTTACGTGTTTCGTTTACCATTTTCATTTCCTCTTTTGTATATCCATTGTCAAGGAATGAATCGATATGTGGCAATGCATTCATATCGATAGGATGTGGATAAACTTTCGGTCCGGTGATACCTTGGCGCTCATCCATCATTTGCTGCACAGCATCTTTTCCTGTGCCAGTAACAGATTGATAAGTGGAAACCACGATGCGCTTTATTTTATACCTCACATGCAACGGTGCTAATACCAACACCATTTGAATTGTTGAGCAATTTGGATTTGCAATGATGCGGTCGTCAATAGTCAATTCATGACCGTTAATTTCTGGAACGATTAATTTCTTCGTTGGATCCATTCTCCATGCCGAGGAGTTATCAATAACGATCGTTCCCGCTTCGGCAAATTTTGGCGCCCAATCAAGGGATGTTCCTCCTCCAGCAGAGAAGATTGCGATGTCTGGAGCCAACTTCA
>CBQWHS010000099.1:0-9473 GCA_967728665.1 uncultured Chryseosolibacter sp.
GGATCTTTTCAGCCTTCTGATTTTGCAAGTTTGGCGTTGATCGTGAATCTCGCCAGCATGTTATCGAAACGTCAACAGAATATCGATGACATCAAAGAATCGTTGATTCCAATTTTATTTTGGTGTGGAGTCATTTGCGGATTGATTGCGTTGACCAACATGTCTACCGCAATATTGTTATTGATCACGTGCATGTTGATCATGTTTATCGGTCGCGTTCCAACGAAATATTTAGCGATGCTGATGTTTGTTGGAATTTTGTTCGGGGCCCTCGCATTTAAATTTGGTGTTCGCGGTGGAACAATGGTTTCCCGCATCAAGGATTTCGTTGCATTCAACCAGGGAGAAAAGGAACCGCAGTTTCAAGCGAAGCATGGCTTTATCGCGATCGCCACAGGCGGGATCACAGGTAAAGGTCCGGGCAACAGCGATCAACGCAACATCCTGCCAAACCCTTTTGCTGATTTTATTTTTGCAATTCTCGTTGAAGAATACGGAATGATTGGCGGCATTGTCGTGGTCATCCTTTATTTAATTCTTCTCCATCGAGGAATGAAGGCAGCGTATAATAGTGAGCGAGCATTCGGAGGATTACTCTCAGCGGGATTGTGTTTCGATTTGGTTTGTCAGGCTATGGTGAACATGGGAGTTGTTGTTGGACTAGGTCCAGTCACGGGCCAACCGTTACCATTAATTTCAATGGGAGGAACGTCAATGGTCTTTACCGGGCTTGCTCTTGGAATTGTATTGAGTGTAAGCAGAGGTGAGCAAGATGAATCGTGGTCGCCGCAAGCAAGCGCTGAACCAGTTAAAGAACCTAAACCTGTTTCAACGGCAAAAGCAGCGTGAGTAATCATCAACAACCATATCGTGTTATCATAAGTGGTGGAGGTACCGGTGGTCATATTTTTCCAGCGGTGGCCATAGCAAATGCATTTCGTGAACGCCATAGTGATGCGCAGATTTTGTTTGTTGGCGCACAAGGCCGCATGGAGATGACCCGTGTTCCTGAAGCCGGATATAAAATAATTGGTTTGTGGATCAGTGGGCTGCAACGAAAACTTACGTGGTCAAATATGTTGTTCCCGGTGAAACTGGTTGTCAGTTATGTGCGCGCAGCGATGATTATCAGGCGATACAAGCCGCATGTTGTGATCGGTACTGGTGGATTCGCCAGCGGCCCCATCATGATGGCCGCAACGCGTTCTCGAATTCCTACGGTGATCCAAGAACAAAATTCATTCGCAGGATTAGCAAACAAACAAGTTGGAGATCGTGTGAGCAAAGTGTGCGTGGCATATGAAGGCATGGAGCAATACTTTCCAAAACAAAAAATTGTTTTAACCGGCAATCCGGTTCGTAAAGATATTATCACTGTTTCACAGAAAACATCGCAGGCAAAAACGCATTTCGGATTCGACAGCAATAGAAAGACTTTATTGATCATTGGTGGAAGCCTTGGTGCGCGTACCATCAATGAGAGTATTTTGGGTGGAATTGAAAAATTGATTGATGCCGAAGTTCAGGTTATTTGGCAAACAGGCAAAGGCTATTACGACCAATATAAATCACAGTTGGGAAATTATGATTTGAAAAGAATACGCGTCCAGGATTTTGTTCGCGAAATGGATCTGGCATATGCGGCCGCAGACATTGTGATTTCACGGAGTGGTGCGATCGCAGTTTCTGAAATATGTATCGCAGGCAAACCCGTAATTCTCGTGCCTTCACCAAACGTTGCTGAAGATCATCAAACAAAAAATGCAATGGCACTTGTTTCCAAAGACGCAGCGTTGGTGGTAGCCGATAAGGACGCAAAGGGAAAATTAGTAGATGAAGCGTTGAAACTGTTGTTCGATGAGCAACTTGCTCAACGGTTGTCAAACAATATTTTAAAGTTAGCCCGACCAAGGGCAACAGAAGACATTGTTAATGAGATAGAAAAATTAATTCAGACGAAATAGTGAAGTTAGCCAATTACGATAACGTTTATTTTTTGGGAATCGGAGGGATCGGGATGAGTGCTCTTGCGCGCTGGTTTATGAAGAAAGGCTTGAACGTTTCCGGGTATGACCGGACTTCAACAACTCTTACTTCTGAGCTGCAACAAGAAGGGATGAAAATTCATTTCGAAGACGACGTTGCACGGATACCAGCTGAGGTTAAATCTACCAAAGAAAGGACGTTGGTTATTTTTACTCCAGCTATTCCAAAAGACCATCGTGAGCATGCATTCTTAATGAAAGAAGGATACACGATCATGAAGCGTTCGGAAGTGTTAGGATTGATTTCAAAAGATTACATAACCATTGGTGTGGCGGGTACGCATGGAAAGACGACAACGTCATCTATGGTCGCACATATTTTGAAAACTGCCGGAAAGAATATGGTTGGATTTTTAGGAGGCATTACAACCAACTACAATTCGAACCTCGTGATGAATGGCGAAGTAGCAAAAGACACGATCGCTGTCGCGGAGGCAGATGAATATGATCGTTCATTCTTGAGATTGTTTCCTCAGGTAGCTATTGTGACTTCCGCGGATCCCGATCACCTGGATATTTATGGTGATCACGAAAGTGTCATCAATTCATTCAAAGATTATATCAAACAGATCAACAAAGGCGGGCATCTTATCATTCACGAGTCAATCGCTGAACTGCTTGCTGCCGATGTCAATCATGTTGAGAAACATATTTATAGCATGAGCCGGGGACAATTTTTTGCCGGCAACATTACTGCGAAGAGCGGATTTTTTGAATTCGACCTCCATGGATTTGGAAAGGTTGAACACGTTAGGCTCGGTGTCCCTGGTTTTCATAATATCGAAAACGCTATTGCAGCTTCCATTGCAGCGCATCAATGTGGTGTGAGCATGGGAAATATTAAGAAAGCGTTGGAATCTTTTAGCGGTGTGAAGCGAAGGTTTGAATTTGTAATGAAAGGAAAACATGTCATTTATGTTGATGACTATGCACATCATCCAACAGAAATTGAAGCATTTCTCAGTTCGATGAAGTCGATGTATGGATCGAAGAAGTTAACGGTAATTTTTCAACCGCATCTTTTTTCCAGGACACGGGACTTCGCGGATGGGTTTGCCAAAAGTCTAAGCCTGGCTGATGAGTTGCTGCTGATGGATATTTATCCGGCACGCGAGCTTCCGATTCCAGGTGTTGATGCGAACATTATTTTCGACAAGGTGACAAGCAAAAAGAAAGTTCGCGTTAGCAAAGCGGACCTCATGCAAAAACTTGAACAACTGGATATTGAAGTGTTGGCCACCGTTGGTGCCGGCGATATCGACACATTTGTTGAACCGATTCATAAAATGCTTATAAAAAAATATGAAAGTTAAAATCAACATTAAGCGCGAGCTGAAAATCGGAGCGGTGTTGGTTGTGTTGTTTGGATTGATTGCATTCACGGAGCGAATGAAAGGGGAAGTTACTGTTCGAAACATCCAGGTGAAAATTGAAAACCTGAATGAGAATCATTTTCTCGAGGATCAGGACATTCTCGGAAGAATGCAAGTTGACCAGAATCATTTGATTGGAGTTTCAGTGAACACGTTGAAGTTTAAGGCCATCGAGAAAAAAATAAAGATGGATCCTTATATACAAGAGGCACAAATTTATCACGACTTAAAAGGAAATGTAACGGTGAAAGTGAGATTACGAAGGCCGATAGCGCGAGTTGTGCGAAACGATGGTCCAGATGCCTACATCGCTGAAGATGGAACGGTGATGCCTGTTTCAGAAAAATTTACGTCACGTGTGATTTTGTTGAGCGGTGCTTATGCCAGAACACTTTTACGTCAACAGAACATAACTCAGACAGACGATGGAAAAAAATTGATGGAAACCCTGGCATTGATTCGTGACGATGAATTTTGGAGAGCGCAGATCGCTGAACTTGACATCGATTCAAAAACAAGCATCACAATTTTTCCACAAGTCGGAGGTGAGCGAATTGAATTTGGAAAGCCGGAGAACGTGGAGTTGAAGTTTAAGAAGCTTCGGATCTATTACAAGGAAATTCTTCCACGGGTGGGATGGAATAAATATAAAAGAGTGAACCTGGAATATGAAGGACAAATAGTAGCGGAGTAAAATTGGATAATTGGATAAGTTTCCCAAATGACTAATACCAAGTGCCCAATGCTGATAATCCGGCGACTAAAAATATTTGATGAATTAAATAAAGACAACAACACAACCACTAAAACATAAGTTACAACCATGGAACAGGAAAAAATCGTAGTCGGACTCGATATAGGCACAACCAAGATTTGTGTTATCGTGGGCCGCAAAAATGAGTTCGGCAAGCTGGAGGTGCTAGGGATGGGTAAGGCTGAATCAGAAGGAGTCGTCAAGGGAATCGTTTTCAACATTGACAAAACGGTTTATGCGATTGAAAAAGCGATTAAAGAAGCTAGCGATCAATCCGGAATAGATATCGGTGTGGTGAACGTGGGGATCGCGGGTCAACATATCCGAAGCTTCATTCAGCATGGTGGCATCACGCGTTCCTCGAAGGAAGACGAAATTGCCATTGACGATGTTGAGCGTTTAACGCAAGACATGTATCGAATGGTTGTTCCTCCAGGAAGCCAGATCATTCACGTGATGCCGCAGGATTACATGGTTGATTACGAAGAGGGAATCAAAGAACCAGTGGGCATGTCGGGTGTGAGATTGGAAGCCGACTTTCACATCATCACAGCACAAACCAACGCGATCAACAATATCAACAAGTGCGTTCGCAGAGCCGGTATGGAAATTGAGGATTTGATACTCGAACCGTTGGCGTCTAGCCTGGCAGTGTTGAGTGATGAAGAAAAAGAGGCTGGTGTTTGTCTCATCGACATTGGCGGTGGAACTACTGACATCGCTATTTTCTATGACAACATCATTCGTCACACCGCGGTGATTCCGTTCGGTGGAAATATCGTAACGAATGATATCAAGCAAGGATTGATGGTGTTGCCACAGCAAGCCGAGCAATTGAAAACAAAATTCGGAAAAGCGATTGCTGAAGAAGCAAGCCCGAATGAAATCGTTTCGATTCCCGGTATTCGCAATAGAGCGGCAAAAGAAATTTCAGTGAAGAATCTTTCGAACGTCATTCAGGCACGGATGGAAGAGATCATCGAAATGGCGCATTCTGAAATCATCAGTTCTGGTTTCGAACATCGCCTGGCGGGTGGAATTGTTATCACTGGTGGCGGCGCTCAGCTCAGCAATCTTAAGCAACTCGTGGAGTACATGACGGGAATGGATACACGCATCGGCTATCCAAACGAACACCTCGGCAAGACAAAAATTGAGGCGGTAAAAAGTCCGATGTATGCAACTGCGGTGGGCCTTGTACTTTCTGGTTTCCGTTCATTGGACGAACGTGCAGATCGATACAAGGAAGCGCGTGAGGTTATCAAAGCAGCTCGTGTGAAGAAGCCGGTGGCAACGCCATCTAAGAATTTCTTCAACGACATTTTAAATAAAACGAAGAGCTTGTTGATAGATGACCTTGACGGAAAAAACGAATACTGATCACAACCACTAATTATATAATATGTTTGAAACAGGATCTTACAAATTTGAAATCCCTAAAAACGGTCAGCTCAAATCGATCATTAAGGTGATCGGTGTTGGCGGGGGAGGAAGCAATGCTGTGAACCACATGTACAAGCAAGGCATCAAAGATGTTGAGTTTGTTGTTTGCAATACCGATAACCAGGCGCTGAATGCGAGTCCCGTTCCTCACAAACTTCAGATCGGTGTGAACCTGACTGAAGGTTTGGGGTGTGGTGCGAATCCGGAAGTCGGGAAAAATGCCGCTCTTGAAAGCAAAGATCAGATCCGCGAAATGCTGTCGGGCACCAAGATGATATTTGTCACGGCAGGAATGGGTGGAGGTACTGGTACTGGTGCTGCACCAGTCATCGCCAAAATTGCCAAGGACATGGACATATTAACAGTTGGTATTGTGACGGCTCCGTTTTCTTTCGAGGGAAAAAAGAAAGCAGCTCAAGCGGAAATAGGCATCGAAGCGTTACGTCAAACTTGTGATACCGTGTTGGTAATTCTCAATGACAAACTCCGCGAAATATTTGGAAACCTTTCGATTGGCCAGGCATTCGCGCAAGCGGATAACATATTAACCACAGGCGCGAAAAGCATCGCGGAAATCATCACGTTGGCTGGCTATGTCAACGTTGACTTCCAGGATGTGCGAACGGTGATGTTGAATGCCGGAGCAGCAGTTATGGGTTCCGCAGAAACGCGCGGTGAGAATCGCGCAAAGAAAGCCGCGGCCGGTGCTCTAGCCTCTCCGTTGCTTGACAACCGCGACATTATGGGAGCGAAGAAAATTCTTCTTTCCATCATATCTGGTGTAGAGGCGGAGCTTCAAATGGATGAATTAACTGAAATAACAGAGTACATTCAACAACAAGCAGGTGACGAAGGTGAAATGATCTTTGGTCACGGTGTCGATCCCGACCTTGGTGATCGAATCCGTGTAACGGTAATTGCAACGGGGTTTGAAGTTGATCCAAAGTTGCCTATTACCCGAAAAGAGGAGCAGACCAAGAAAGTGCATGAGCTTGAAAAATCCCAAGGCTGGTTATTCCATGCGGACAATTCTGTGAATGAGAGCAAGGATTTTCAACTTAGAACTAAGCCGCAAGCTCCCGCTCAACCTCCCAAGCAAGAATCAAACGATGACGGTTTCAAGGAGAAACAATATACTTTTTCATCGCCAGCGAATCGCGTAGAACCTGTAAAGCAAGATGACGATGATGGCCTCTTGCGTGATGACGATTTCGATCAGGCATCTGATAAATATGGCGACCAGGTAATCAATGATGATGGGATGATGGATATTCGTACTACCAAAGATCGGTTGAAGCAGCAGGCTGACGAACGCAAAGAGCAGTTAAAGTCTCGCAAGCAGGAAATGACGAAAGAGGAATTTAATGAAAAATGGTCACTTCCTGCCTATTTGCGCAGAGGAGTAAAAATGCAGGATGTCCCTCATTCGTCGGAGCCATTTATTTCTAAGTATAATCTTAATGATGACAATAACTTGTTAGGCAACAACAAATTCTTGCACGACAATGTAGATTAAGAACTTGCATTTCCGGCACGACTGGTCATTTACTCCATTCGTAGTGGTTGTTGGTTGTAAATATTTTTTGCCGGTGCCGGAATGCTTTTTAAAAAAACAGGAAATTCTCCCCATTGGACGAATGGAATCGGAAGCCCTGGATTTTTTTACCTAACCTCGCTACGGCGAGGTTTTTTTATGCGTGCACGCAATGTTATTTATTGAAGTGTGAGCGCTTAAGAAATCCGCGACTAGGATGTTTGCTCTCAACCCAGATTGTGCGGCTAGCCGGACAGAACTAGCGATGTTCGAGTAGGTCCGATTTACTTGAGGCTCAGTTCGTGTACTACAGATCTTGTCTGACAAAGGATTACGCGCAACGAAGTACACCTGATCGCCAAAAAATCCTGGGTACTACAGATTCCCCGAAAACCTTTAGCATAAATAAATCGCTCGTAGGAGTGCGGGTAAATAATAAAATTCTCGACCAGAAAAATTCCAAGAATTCTTGTTTAGTCCCAAAAGCTGGGGCGAGAAATATGTGTTAAGGTAAAAAGGTAGAGTTGAGTTTTGATATTTGTGTTATGAAGGTAATAAGGCTTGATGTCGTTCCAATTTTGAGCGGTCTTCGCGTGAAAATCGGCTGTCATTAATGCATATCAATTTCGCACCTTATTACATTAGTAACTTGGCAGACTCAATGGTGAACTACCGGGCATCACGAATCGCTCTGCATGAGCGAGTAGCCACAGGTTGCCACCGCGCGTCACTGGCTAATTTGTGACTGCCTTCTACTTTAATTGAGCCATTTCCAATTTTGACGATTACTTCGACCGGCTTATCGATTGAACAGCGAATTGATGCATTGACTCTGCACGTGATTCAGTAGGAACATCCATGCATGTTCGCTATTTGTAACCTGGGCTCGATCAATATGATTACCTAATGCTTACTATCGGAAGATGATAGTCGCGCCTTCGTATTCCTAGTTTGGCAATCTAAAAGATTCCCATCACTAAGTCATTCAGTGAGATGGTCCCCGGTAATCAACTCAAAATAAACATGAGTCATCAAATTTTTACAAATGGAAATAAAGGCATTGCAATTGCAGTTCCCAAAAAGTATGAGCAAACTTGCCTGCGAAACATTCAATTTATCCGACGGCAGGGTTGTTCCTTGCCGATAGAACTGTGGGAAGCGGGTAAAGAGATTTCTCAAAAGACAAGAAGGGCGTTTGCGTCTGTTGATCAACTTTCATTTCGCAATATCGAAGAGTTCTCAAGCAACGGCAAACATTGGAAAGGCTTCCAAATAAAGGCATTTATTTTAGCTCACTCTGTGTTTGAAGAGGTTATCGTATGTGACGCCGATGTGAGCTTTCATCAAAGGCCCGAATTGCTTTTCGATGATCAGGCCTATTTAAGTACAGGAACCTACTTTTTTCGAGATCTCGAACACTGGAATTTTTCACAGCTGAATAACAGGTGGACGCAGTTTCGGCAGCATTTTTATTTCAACAAATTTACAAGTGCAGCTTATTTTAAAAGCCGGAAGCAGTGGCTGGTAACGTTGATGCCAATAAAGAGTCCTCTTTTCCCAACAGAATGGGCATACATTTACCAGCAGGATATTCCAAAAGTTCCCGTCAAAGAAGCACTTCAGGAATCAGGTGTGGTTGCCATGAACAAAAAAATACAACATGATTCAGTCAAATTTATTTATACGCTGAATGAACATCATAAAGAAACTTACAAATACGTCTGGGGTGACAAAGAAACTTTTTGGATTGGATGTGTGATGGCCGGTAAATCATTTTTTTTTAATCCTGCGGCTGGATACATTTCACCTGAAACAGGCTTGTTAAGTCACAATTACAAAGGAAAAATTTTTTTTAGTCAAAAAGGCTAGGCAAACAGCAAGAGAGATTTTTGAATAATGTGAAAGATTTGACAGAACATCTTCTTTATGAACTTGGCATAATTATTATCTCTATGTTTTAAGTTTCAATCGCGTACATTTACGTACACAACAAATCACGTAGCGTTATGAAGGGAATATACAGAGAGGTTTCACGACCAGATCATGTCGTGAAAGTTTTGAAATGGGATGACGATGGGATCACTTATGAAGATGGCGGAAAGATTGTTTGCACGAAGCGGTTAAAGAATTTTGACCAGCGGTTCAGGAAAGATGAGTCAGCAACCCTCGCGGAGATCGTTGCCGATTTTGTTCCGGTAATTAAATAGTTTTTAGAAGATTGAGCGGAACAGCAAGAACAATGTTCCAGCCATAATCATCACTACAGGCAAGGTTAGGAACCAAGCCATCAGAATATTCCGAACCGTATCTGGTTGAAGATTTTT